>JBBQKM010000037.1:0-13148 GCA_038326915.1 Sphingomonadales bacterium | reverse complement strand
ACAAAAGCTATCCCGCCGCCGATCGCCAGGCGGGCTGCCCCGATCTCGCCACCCAGATGGTCGATTTTCGGCCCGGCAACGGCCTTGACCTGATGCTTGGCGGCGGGCGCGCGCGCTTTTTGCCGCTGGCCGCCAAGGGCTCGCGCGACGATGGCGTCGACCTGATCGCCAAATGGCAGCAGCGCCATCCCGATGGCCATTATGTCGCCGACGCAGCGGGCTTGCAGGCGCTCGATGTGCGCGCCGGCGGCCCGGTGCTCGGCCTCTTCAACGCCGATCACATCAGCTATGACGTCGATCGTGATCCGGCGAAGGAGCCGGGCATTGTCGACATGGCGAAATTCGCCGTCGCCCGCATGCAGGCCGTTACGCGCGGCAAAAAGGGCTATTATCTGATGATCGAGGGCGGCCGCATCGATCATGGCCACCACGCCACCAACCCCTATCGCGCGCTGACCGAGGCGCAGCAATTTTCGCGCGCCGTCGCCGCCGTGCTTGCGTCGGTCGATCTCGATGAAACGCTGGTGCTGGTCACCGCCGATCACAGCCATGTGATGACGATGGCCGGCTATCCGGCGCGCGGCAACGATATCCTCGGCTATCTGAAGAACGTTACCGGCGGTGAATCGGCGGGCAATGTCGGGCCGCAAGGCGAAGCGCTCGACGATGAAAAGCGCCCGATGACGACCTTGTCCTACGCCAATGGCCCGCGCACCGCGACCGGCCTGTCGCACCTGCTGCCGCCGACCGACAAGAACTATCTCGCCGGCAAGCTCAACGGCACCGACAGCGAAACCCATGGCGGCGAGGATGTGGCGCTGTTCGCCGACGGCCCGCGCGCCAATCTGGTCGGCGGTGTCATCGAACAAAATGTCATTTTCCACATCATGGCGGAAGCGCTCGGCTGGCACTGACGCACAGCCCCTGCGCCGGCGCGTCAGCCGAGCTGTGACAGGCCGACCGCGACCACTGCGCCGCCGATAACCCCGACAACGAGGCCGACGAGCCAGACATAACGGGCGGGCCCGGTTGTCGGCAGCTTGTTCTTCGATGCCATACTCGATCCTACCCGTTGATCGTGTCAGCCGACCCTATCGTTGGTTAAGCAAGTATCATGCCATTGCCACATTTCTGCCCAAAGTATTGATTTTCGGGCGGCGAATGTGAGGTCGTATCGGCAGAGTGTAAACTACGCCGACACTTTGTCATGAACTCATAAGAGTCATGCGGCGTATTGGCGCCGGGCGCGGCGGGTCGGGCCGCCGGCGATCATGTCGTTACTGCCCCGGCGTAAATGGCGCTGCGAAACGTCAAGCCATCGGGCGGCGCATTCAACCCCAGCGCGGTGCGGTCGCGCGCCGCGAGCGCCGCCGACAGGTCGTCCGCTGACCAGCGCCCCTGGCCGACAAGCTTGAGGCAGCCGGTCATCGATCGCACCTGGTGCTGGAGGAACGACCGCGCTGCGGTTTCGACGATGACGCGTTCGCCGTCGCGGTGGACCGACAGGCTGTCGAGCGTCTTGACCGGCGTTGCCGACTGGCAATGCGCCGAACGGAAGGTGGTGAAATCATGCCGGCCGACGAGCCGCTGGGCCGCCAAGTGCATGGCATCGACATCGAGCGCGCAGGGCACCCGCCAAGCGAGCCCCGCCGCCCAGGTCAACGTCGGGCGGCGGTTGATGATGAGGTAGCGGTACGACCGCCCGGTGCAATCGAAGCGCGCGTGGAAATCGGGCGCCGCGACGGCGCAATCGATGATCGCGATCGGGTGCGGGCGCAACCCGGCGTTGATCGCTTCGCGCAGCCGAAACGGCGTCATGGGCCGCGCGAGATCGAAATGCGCCACCATCGCATCGGCATGAACGCCGGCATCGGTGCGGCCGGCGCCATGGACAGCGACCTGTTCGCCGGTGATGGCATGGATCGCGGCCTCGATGCAGCCCTGCACCGACCGGCCGCGCGTCTGGCGTTGCCAGCCAACAAACGGCCGGCCGTCATATTCGATGGTGACGCGGAACCGCGTCGTCATGCGCGCCGGCCTGGCGCTGTCATGACAGCCGCGTGCCCGGCGCCACCGGCCAGCCGTTGAGCGCGTCGCGGACCGGCATGGCGGGCTTTCCAGCGCGCTGGATCAGCGTCGGCTGCAACACGCCGTCGCCGGTGCCGATGGCGAGGCCGAAGCCGGTAACGCCGGGCGGCAGGTCGCCGCTGGCGGTGTCGGCGGCAAGGATCTTCACGCGTTCACCGGCGAGTTCGAAAAAGGCGCCGGGGGCCGGGTTATAGGCACGGACGGCGCGTTCCAGTTCGGCGGCGCTGCGACTGAAATCAAGCCGCGCCTCCGCCTTGGCGATCTTGGGGGCGTGGGTGGCGCCTTCTTCATCCTGCGGCGTGCCGACCAACGCCCCGTGCAGCGCCGTGACGAGCAAATCGGCGCCCATGCCGGCCAGTTCGGCGGTCAGCGCGCCGGCGGTCTTGCCGGCGGTCGGCGTTGCGGCCTTGGCGATCATCGGTCCGGTATCGAGCCCGGCCTCCATCTGCATGATGGTGACACCGGTTTCGGTATCACCGGCGAGGATGGCGCGCTGGATCGGCGCCGCCCCGCGCCAGCGCGGCAGCAGCGAGGCATGGATGTTGATGCAGCCCCGCGCCGGCGCATTGAGCACCGGCTGCGGCAGGATGAGGCCATAGGCGGCCACGACGGCGACATCGGCGCCCAGCGCCGCGAGGTGCGCCTGTTCGTCGGCATCGCGCAGCGTGCGCGGCGTGTGGACGGGAATGCCGAGCGCTTCGGCGGCGAGGTGCACCGCCGATTTCTGCAGCGCCTTGCCGCGATTGGCCGGCTGCGGCGCGCGGGTATAGACGGCGATGACGTCGTGTCCCGCCGCGACGAGGGCCTGAAATGCCGGCACCGCGAACGGCGGTGTGCCCATGAAGATGATCCGCATGGGCGCTGGCTAGTGCCAAAAGTCGACGAGGGGAAGCCGCTGCCGCATCCGCGGTCGATCGTGCCTGGATGGCATCGTCATCCCCGCGGAGGCGGGGATGACGATGTTGCGCGTTGGTTGCAAGCCACCCAGGGCCAAGCCCGAGCCGGCGCGGCAAGATCAGCCGGCGCTGGCGACGACGGTCACCGCGCGGCGGTTCTGTGCCCAGGCGGCCTCGTCGCTGCCGTCGACCGCCGGCCGTTCCTTGCCATAGCTGATCGTCGTCATGCGGCCGGTATCGACGCCCTGCGCGGCAAGAAAGTTCTTCGCCGCGGTGGCGCGGCGGTCGCCGAGCGCGAGGTTGTATTCGCGCGTGCCGCGTTCATCGGCATGGCCCTCGACGGTGATGCGCGTCTGCGGATAGCGCGCCAGCCATTCGGCCTGCTTGCCGAGGATGGTGCGGGCGTCCTCGTCGAGTTCATAGCTGTCGTACTGGAACAGCACATGGTCCGATCCGGCCTGCGCTGCGAAATCGGCGGCCGAGCCGGGGACATTGGCATTGCCGACGGTCGCCGGCGGCGGGTTCATCTGGTCGCCCGGAATGCTGACCGGCGGCGGCGTCGGCGTTGTGGCCGATGGCGGCGGCGGCGGCAGGTCCTTCTTCTTGGTGGCGCAGGCCGATACGCCCAGCGCCACAACGGCGATCAGGGGCAGGGTGAGCGAACGCTTGGCCATCATCATCTTTCCTTCTCGAAACACATGCCCCGCTGGGGCCTTTCTAGCTGCAAATGCCCTTATGGCAACAACGGGGACCCATTGCCCGTCAGGGCAACAACGGGGACCACGCCGGGTCAGACCCGTCCAGCGGCGTCGGCACCTGGCGCTCGTTCTGCCCCGACAGGTCGACCGACCACAGGTCGACCGGCCCGCCGCGCGCCGAGCGGAAGAACAGGATGACCCGGCCATTGGGCGACCAAGTCGGGCCTTCGTCCTGATAGGCGTTGGTCAGCAAACGCTCACCCGAGCCGTCAGGCTTCATGACGCCGATCGAAAAGCGCCCGCCGCCGATGCGGGTGAAGGCGATCAGGTCGCCGCGCGGGCTCCACACCGGCGTCGCGGCGCGGCCGTCGCCGAAACTGATGCGCTGCTGGCCCGATCCGTCGCTGTTCATCACGTAGAGCTGCTGGCTGCCGCCGCGGTCGCTTTCGAACACGATGCGGCTGCCGTCAGGCGAATAGCTGGGGGCGGTGTCGATCCCGGCTTGCGTGGTCAGCCGGGTCAGCTTGCGGCTGCCGAGATCGAGCCGGAAAATGTCGGTATTGCCGCCGGTCGACATCGAGAAGATCAGGTTCGAGCCATCGGGCGAAAACCGCGGCGCAAAGCTCATGTTGGGGAAATCGCCGATGGCCTGCTGGCGGCCGCTGCCGAGCGTGTACAGCCAGACCCTTGGCCGGTTGCCCTCGAACGACATGTAGGTGATCGTCTGCTGGTTCGGCGCGAAGCGCGGCGTCAGCACCAGGTTCTGGCCGCTGGTCAGGAAACGATGCCCGGCGCCATCCTGGTCCATCACGGCAAGCCGCTTGATCCGCTTGGTCTTGCGGCCGGTTTCGGAGACATAGACGATGCGGCTGTCGAAATAGCCGGTTTCGCCGGTCAGCCGCGAATAGACGAGATCGGCGCATTTGTGCGCCGCGCGGCGCCAGCCCGCTGCCGTGGTGACAAAGCCGTTGCGCGCCAGCTCCTCAGCCGAAAACACGTCATAGGCATAGCAGCCGACGGTGATGCCGCCATCGGGGTTGGCGGTGACAGTGCCGGTGACCAGCGCCTGCGCCGCGATCGTCCGCCAGCTGGCGAATTGCGGGCGGAGCACATCGGCGGGCCCGACCGTCGTTGTGAACGCCGCCGGGTCGAGCGGCCGGAACAGGCCGGAAGATTTGAGGTCGTTGGCGATGACCTGCGCCACCTGCGCGCCGAGCGCCGCCGTGGTCCCCGCTTCAGTCGTCGCCACCGCCGGCGTCGCAAAGGCCGGCACCGCGATCGGCAGCGGCTGCGCGATGCCCGAATTGATGTCGACCCGGATCGGCGCGGCGCTGGCCGGCGCGGCAAGGGCAACAAGGGCAGGGGCGACGAGGAACAGGATACGCATGGGGTGGTCCTTAGCAGCGAGGGGCGGTGGGATTCTACCCCTCGGGGGCGTTACGTCATGCTCTCCGGATCGAAATTGATCTCCACCGATCGCCACAGGTCGTATAGCTTGGGCGGCAGTTTCAGCGGCGAGCAGCGCAGTACGGCGCGGACCGCTGTATCCTTGAAGGCGCGGGCGTAATCGGCGTTGCCGGTGGTCGCGCCGGTCTGGCTGACGACGCTTGGCGTGCCGATGACCGCGCCGTCGCGGGTGAAATCGGCGCGGATCACCACCGTCATCTTGCGGACATCGGCGCCGCCGATCGGCGGGTTCCAGCACGGCGCGACCTGCGCCTGGATCGCCTGCGCCAGCGTTGCCGCGGCACGCGGGTCGATCGTCGCCTTTTTCGGCTGCGCCGCCGCAATCTGGGTGGCCAGCGCCGAGGTGTCGAGCGGCTTGACCTTCGCCTTGGGCAGCGCCTTGTCGATCAGGCTGTCGAGCGTCGACATGTCGAGCGGCTTGGCCGCCGGTTTCGCCTTGTCGGGCGCCGGCTTCTTCGGCGGCTCGGGCTTCACCTCGGGCAGCGGCACCGCTTCGGTCGGCGGTGCCGGTGTCGGCTCGGGCGGCGCCGGTTCGGCGGGGGCGGGCGCCGCGGTTTCCTGCGGCGCCGCCTTGATCGATGGCTTGGGCGCTTCGGTCACCCGCGGGGCGTCGGCGATATCGACGAATTCGACCGGGATCATCTCGTCGGCTGGCGCCAGCGGCTGCTGGCTCCACTGCCAGCCGATGCTCAGCGCGGCGAACAGCGCGATATGCGCGACGCCGGCGACAAGCAGCGACTTGGTTTCCGACGTCACGATTGCTTTTTCTCCGGACGGCTGTCGCTGACCAGTGCAACCTTCTTGAAACCCGCCGACGACACTTCGCCGACGATTTCCATGACCCGGCCATAATCGAGCCCGCGGTCGGCGCGGACATAGACGCGCGCATCGTCCTGGCGCGCGCCGCGAATGGCGGCAAGCTTGGCGGGCAGGGTGGCGGCGGGCACCTTCATCTGGTCGATGAACACCTGCCCCGATGAATCAATGCTGACTTGAATCGGCTTGTCGTCGTTCTTCAGCGCCTTTGCCTTGCTGTCGGGCAGGTCGATCGGCACGCCGGTCACCAGCAGCGGTGCCGTCACCATGAAGATGATCAGCAGCACGAGCATGACATCGACCAGCGGCGTGACGTTGATCTCTGACATCGGCTGCGACTTGCCGCGCCGGCGGGGGGCGCCCATGCCCATCAGCTGTTACCCCGGCGTCGCATCACTTCGCGTCCATGCTGTCGAGCTGGCGCGACAGCAACCCCTGGAATTCTTCCGAAAACGCCCCCAGCCGCGCCTCCAGCCGGCCGACATTGTGGAGCAGCCGGTTATAGCCGATCACCGCCGGAATCGCCGCGAACAGCCCGATGGCGGTGGCGAACAGCGCCTCGGCAATACCCGGCGCGACGACGGCGAGCGTGGTGTTCTGCGACGCGGCGATCGAGGTGAAGCTGCGCATGATGCCCCAGACCGTGCCGAACAGCCCGACAAAGGGCGCCACCGCGCCGATGGTGGCCAGCACGTTGAGCCGGTCACCCAGCTCGTCGATCTCGCGCGCGATGCTGACCTGGGTGATCGACGCCAGCCGCGCCCGCACGCCATCGCGATCGACGCGGCCGCGCGCCAGGCTGCGGCGCCATTCGTTCATGCCCGCAACGAACATCTTGGCCGACGGGTGCTGCGCCTTGGCCGCCGGGTCGTACAGCGCATCGAGACTTTCGGCCTTCCAGAACCAGTCTTCGAACTGCTTGGCCTGGAGGTTGATCGCCTTCAGCCGGCGCGAGCGTTCAAAGATGATCGCCCACGACCAGACGCTGGCGGCGAGCAGCCCGAGCATGACCAGTTTGACGACGATATCGGCTTCAAGAAACAGCGCCCACGGGGACAAGTCAGCCGCGGCCTTGGCAATCGGGTCCATCAAACACTCGCAGCTTGTTGCATCAAAAGGGTGAAACGTTCGTGCCACGCCTTCGACTGGCGGCGCGGGCGGCCGTCCATGGCGAGGAACGCGGCGGTGACGTCGGCGCTGCACAGCAATTCGCCGGCGCGCATGACATCGTGGATCAGGCAGGTGGCGGCGGCGCGCACCTTGGTGACCCGGCTGACGACGACCAGCTGGTCATCGATCCGCGCCGGGCGGTGCCAGGTGATGTTCATGGCATGGACGGCGTAATAGCCGGCGCCTTCGGCGAGCATGTCGGTGTGGACGACGCCCGCCAGCCGCAACATCTCGGTGCGTGCGCGCTCCATATAGCGCAGGTAATTGGCGTGATAGACTATGCCGGTGTGATCGGTATCCTCGAAATAGACGCGGAGCGGCAGATAGTGGCGGCCGGCAAGGATACGGCCTTCGGTGGGAAGATCTGGGGTCACGCGCTCGTCTTAGCCAGCCCGGCGGGGGCAGGGAAGGGCATAGGGCGGCTTTTGCACCCGGCGGGCGACGGGGTGGGCCAAAGACGGGGCCGGAATCGCCATATAGTGCGTACCCGGGGTCGCCGTTGCTTCAAAACGGAAAGAAATACGGGATCGCGAACATCGCCGCCGCCCAGGTGACGAGGTTCAGCGGCACGCCGACGCGCACGAAATCCATGTAGCGATAATTGCCGAGCTGAAACACCAGCACATTGGTCTGATAGCCGAAGGGCGTGGCGAAGGCGGCGCTCGCTGCCATCATCACCGCGACAAGGAATGGCCGCGGGTCGACCCCCAGGCTGTCGGCCAGCGCCACGGCAATCGGGGTGACCAGCACCGCGACGGCAGCGTTCGACAGGAATTCGGTGGCAAACAGCGTCGCACCATACAGGATCGCCAACGCGACCCACGGCCCCAGGTGCCGGATGCTCGCGATCAGCAGTGCTGAGCCGGAGGCCGCGAGGCCGGTCAGCTCGATCGACAGGCCGACGACGACCATGCCGCCGATCAGCAGCAAGACGTCGGGACGCAGCCCGGCATAGGCTTCATCGGGCCCGATCACCCGCAGCAGGATCAGCAGCACCGCGCCGGCGAAGGCCGAGGCAGCGATCGGCGCGATGCCGAGCGCTGCGGTTCCCACCACGGCGATGAAGACGAGCACCGAAATCGCCGACTTCCTGACGTCGAGCGGGCGTTCGACGGCAAACAGTTCGAGATCACCCATCGTGCCATCGCCGGTCTGTTCCTTGGCGACCATCGGCGTCGGCGCCGCGTCGCCATCGCGGTTCAGGATCCGCCCGCCGAACAGCAGCAGATACAGCCCGCCGGCGGCTGCGATCACCAGCCCGACCGGCGTGATCTCGAAGATGCCGAAAACCGGCTGGCCCGAATTGCGCGCCATGTCGTTGACCAGCAAGTTGGTCGATGTGCCGATCAGCGTGCAGGCGCCGCCCATGATGGTGATATAGCTGAGCGGGATCAGGAAACGCTTTGGCGACAGGTTCATCGACGCCGCGACATCCTTGACCACCGGTGCCGCGAGCACGACGATCGGCGTGTTGTTGAGAAAGGCCGAGGCGCCGCCGCAGATGACGATGACGACCCACAGCCCGAATTGGCCGAGGCGCGCGCAGAGCGCGGTGGCCTTGCGGATCAGGAAACCGAGGAAGCCCGACAGTTCGATGGCATAGGCAATGACGAACAGGCAGGCGAGCGTGATGATCGCCGGGCTGGCAAAGGCCGCCTGCACCTCCACCGGCCGCACAACGCCCAGCAACATCAATGCGGCGGCACCCGACAGCGCCGTGACGTCCGATCGCAGCTTGCCATGGATAAGCACGCCGACAACGACGAGAAGGACGGCCAGGGCAGCGATCTGGTTGAATGCCATGGGTTGCGGAATGCCTTAGCAATTGCTGGACGCCAAGACTCTGCAGGCCGGGCTGCCATTGTATCCGGGCTATGCTAACCTATTGGAATGGCATTTGCAGAGTCGATTCGACGGCGACGCGCCTCCGGCCTTGGTGTCGGGTTGCTGCTTGCCGTCACGGCGCTCGGTGGCTGTGGCCAGCAGGCGTCCACGCCGGCGGCCGTCGAAGCGCCAGCGGCAGTGGCGGCGCCGCCTGTCGTTGTGGTGCCAAAGCCGGTGCTGAAATCGATCCCTGATCTGGGGCGAAATGATATCGTCAACGCGGCCGCGATTGCCGCATCGCGCTTCGCGGCAGGGCAGGTTGAGGTCGGCGACGATCCGCTGGTCGGGCGCAACTTTGTCGTGCGCATTCCGTTCGGCTGCTTTGGCCCGACCGCTGACGCAGTGAGCCCGGCTGCGCTGCCGGCAAAGCGCACAACGCCGGCAAAACCAGTGACACCGGAACCTTCGGTTGCTGATCCGGGGGCGGAACCACGCGCCGGGATCGCCGGTTGGTCGTGGGATGCGAAAGCCAAGGTCACGAGGTTGCGACTCGAGCCTGCCGAATGGTCGACCTCGGCAATGTTCACGACGCCGGAGGCGGCCGCGCGCTGGGAGGCAATCGAAGGCTTCTGGATTCCCAGGCCCTGGCTGGCTTCGGAGGCGTGTCCCAAGCGCGATGCCCTCGCGCCGCAGACTGGCGATCGAGCGGCAACGCCGCAGACGGTCGGACTTGCAGCGGTGTTCGAACGCGGCGGGTCGCGCCTCGGCCGGCGTGACGGTCGGGCCTATGCCTATACGATCCGCGCCAAGGGTGACGAGGCGCCAGTGGCGCCGGCGGCTGGCTATCAGCTTGTCCTGGCAGGGCGTATTTCCGCCTTTCCCGATGGGCGCGCCTTCCAATGCCGTGCGGCGGGGCCGGACCTGCGGCCTGTCTGCATCGCTGCCATCGCGCTCGATCGCGTAGCGTTCGAAGCCGGCGGCACCGTGCTGACGGAATGGCGCCCCGGCTGACGCGCGGCGGGATAAGGACCGCGCACAACGATAAAGGGCCGCCCCGGTTGCCCGGGGCGGCCCTTTCGATACGCGCTGGCGCTGGCGTTACGCTTCGGTCTTTTCCGGGCGCGGCAGGCGCTTTTCAACGATACGGGCCGACTTGCCCGAACGGCCGCGCAGATAATAGAGCTTGGCGCGGCGGACGACACCGCGGCGCACGACTTCGATCGCTTCGATCGACGGCGAATACAGCGGGAAAACGCGCTCGACGCCTTCGCCGAACGAAATCTTGCGAACCGTGAACGACGACCCCATGCCGCAATTGCTGCGGGCGATGCAGACGCCTTCATAATTCTGGACGCGGGTGCGTTCGCCTTCGACGACCTTCACGCCGACGCGCAGCGTGTCGCCGGCGCGGAACTGCGGGATGGCACGGACGGCAACCGCCTTGGCAATGTTTTCGGCTTCGATCTGCTGGATGAGATTCATCTCATTCCTCCTTTTTCTGTCGTCGCGCGCCAGAGGGCGGTGGGCCCGCAGCGTCGGAATGACGCTGCCAAAGGTCCGGCCGCCGTAGCCGTGTGTCCTGTTCGGACCGCTCCGTTCGCCATGCGGCGATCTTTGCGTGATCCCCCGATCGCAACACTTCGGGGATCACCAGGCCTTCCCATTCGGGGGGCCTGGTATAGTGCGGATGTTCGAGAAGCCCGGTTTCGAAGCTTTCGTCCACACCGCTCAAGGCCGCGCCCATTACACCGGGCAACAGCCGGACGCAAGCATCGAGCAACACCGTCGCCGCGACCTCGCCGCCTGACAGGATATAATCGCCGATGCTGACCTGTTCGATGGCGCGCGCGTCGAACAGCCGCTCGTCGAACCCTTCGAAACGGCCGCAAAGCAAGGTGACGCCGGGGCCGGCCGCGAGGGCGCGGACTTTGGCCTGGGTGAGCGGCGCACCGCGCGGGGTGAGCGCGACGACCGGTGTGCCGTTGGCGACACCATCGACCGCCGCCGCGACGACATCGGCGCGCAGCACCATGCCGGGGCCGCCGCCGGCCGGCGTGTCATCGACGCTGCGATGCTTGTCGGTCGCCCAGTCGCGGATGTTGCGCGCGTTGCACGACCAGATGCCATCAGCGAGGGCGCGCCCGGCGAGGCTGTGGCCAAGGCTGCCGGGGAACATCTCCGGGTAAAGCGTCAGGACAGTGGCGTTCCAGGTCACCCGACGGCCCAATTCTCGAGCTGTAGCCCCGGCACATCGGCGAAATCGGCGACGTTGGTTGTGACGATGGGCAGACCCAGCGACAGTGCATGCGCCGCAATCAGCCGGTCAAAACTGCCGCGTCTGAACTTCAACGTCGCATAGGCGCGCGCCGCGCTTTCGTCGAACGGCAGCACCGGCACTTCGGCCTGGAAGGCATCAAGCACATGCGCTGGGGGCAGCTTGCCCTGTGCCGAGCCCAGCGCGATTTCGGCAAAGACAATCGCCGACACGACGAGCGACCCGGCGTCGCATTCGGCAACGCGTCGCGTCAGTGCCGGTTTTGTATTCGATAACAGATAGATGCACGTATTGGCATCGAGCATGAACTTCAACGCGGTTTATCCGATGCGGTCGGCCAATCGGGTGAATCCCAGGCGCGCGGCGAATCCTCGAAATCCTCGCGCGGCAGCGGTTTCAGCCACGGCGCCTTGCCGGCGAACCCGCTGACATCGATTTTCTTGGGTTCCATCGCCACCGCCTCGACTATCCAGCGCCCTTGTTCCTCGCGCACTTCCACGGTCATGCCGGGTTCAACGGCAAAGCTTGCCGGGAAGCGCACGGCGTTGGAATTGCCCGATTTGAAGATCTTGGTTCGCGCCATTGCCCGCACCGTATATACATCACGTATATACTAGGCCAGCCACTCCGCGTCAACCACCACCACGTCGCGCACGTCCGGCACCGCCGGCGCACGGAAAGGCACCATCACCGTCTTGCCGTCGGGATAGGTGATTTCCAATATGTCGCCGGCGTTGAAATTCTCGATCGCCGTCACCGTGCCGATCGCTTCGCCAGTTGTCGTGACGACGGAAAGTCCGATGATATCGGCATGATAATATTCGCCTTCTGCCAGCGGCGGCAGGCTGGCGCGCGGCACCGACAGCAGCGTGCCGCGCAGGTTTTCGGCCTGGGTGCGGTCGCCGATCTCGGCAAAGCGCGCCACAGCGCCGATCTTGTCGGGGCGGATCGATTTCAGCGTCAGCGTGCGGCCACCGGCGGTGAACACCTTGTGCACCGTCAGGCTGTCGAGCCCCTGCGCGAACAGTTTCAGCCGCACTTCGCCGGTAATGCCATGGGCACCGGCGACGGCCGCCAGGGTCACATCAGCAGCCACATCAGCCATCGGGATTGCGAGCCTTCACCAGTTGCGGCCACCAGATATACAGCGCCGCCAGGAACAGCGGCAGCAGCATCAGCGCCCCCATGTCGAGCGTCCCCGCCAGCCGCCGCGCCGACACCGCATAGACAATGCCCATCATGATCGCCACCGCGACCGCGCCGCGGGTGCGCGGCCACAACAGGCCGGGCACCGCGGCGAAGCACGCCAGCGCAGCGGCGAATTCACGGTCGATCCCGATCAACGCCGGGTCGTCGGGCATCGCCAGCGGGCTGGCGCGCAGATGGGCGACGGCCGTCCACGCCATCGCCGCCGCAAGCGCTGCGGCGACGGCGGGGACGAACCGGCGGCTCAGGCGGTCGGCTCTTCGTCGGCGACGGCTTCAACCGGCGCTTCAGCGGCAGCTTCTTCGACCACGGCATCCGGCGCGGCATCGGCCACTTCTTCCACGGCAGCTTCTTCCACAGCCGGTGCAGCAGCGGCTTCAGCGGCAGCAGCAGCCTCGGCAGCGGCGGCTTCCTTGGCGTCGATCGCGGCCTGCTTGGCGGCTTCCTCGGCTGCGGCTGCGGCGGCGACGGCGGCTTCGGCCTTGTCGGCATTCGCCTGGGCGCGTTCCTTGGCCTTGTCGCCCGGCTCACCCTTCTTCAGGTTGATCTTGGCGGCGCGGGTGCGCACACCAGCGGCATCGAGGAAGCGCGCCACGCGATCCGAAGGCTGGGCGCCAACGCTCAGCCAATGGCTGGCACGGTCGGTGTCGAGCTTGATGCGCTCGGCCGAATCCTTGGGCAGCAGCGGGTTATAGGTGCCGATCTTTT
>JBBQKM010000036.1:0-13675 GCA_038326915.1 Sphingomonadales bacterium | reverse complement strand
TGGCGGCATCGCCGGGGTGATCATCGGCTGCATCGGCTTTGGCAGCGCCAATCGCGTCAACGGCCTGCGCGTGCTCGTGTATGTCGCGACCGTGTCGCCGGTCGGCCTCGGTCTCGGCCGGCTCGCCAATTTCGTCAATGGCGAGCTGTGGGGTCGGCCGACGGGCAGCGACTGGGGGGTGATCTTTCCGGGCGCTGGGCCGGAACCGCGCTATCCGTCGCAACTGTTCGAATTCGCGCTGGAGGGGGTGCTGCTGTTCAGCATCATGAGCCTGTTGTTCTGGGGCACCCGCGCCCGGCTGCGGCCCGGCCTGCTCGCCGGGGTGTTCGGGCTTTGCTATGGCGTGTCGCGCTTCATCGTCGAATTCTACCGAGAACCCGATGCCCAGATCGGCTTCCTGTCGACGGGGCTGACGATGGGCCAGACGCTGACCATCCCGATGGCGATCATCGCCACAGCGCTGATAGTGCGGGCGCTGGCGCGGCCACCGCTGCCGGCACCGGCGCCAATACCGGCGTGAGCGAACTCGCCGTGGCGCTGCGGGCGCGGATCGGCGCCGACGGCCCGCTGCGCCTCGATCACTGGATGGCCGCGTGCAACGCCGCCTATTACGCCGGGCCCGATCCGCTGGGGCGCGATTTCACCACGGCGCCCGAAATCAGCCAGATGTTCGGCGAAATCATCGGCGGCTGGATCGGCGACCTGTGGCTGCGCGCCGGGCGGCCACAAGTGCGGCTCGTCGAGTTGGGGCCGGGGCGCGGCACGCTGATCGCCGATGCGCAGCGCGTGCTGGCGCGACTGCCGGGCTTTGCCGCGCCGGTCGCGCTCGTTGAAACCAGCCCGGCGTTGCGCGCGCTGCAGGCCGGGCGCGTGGCGGCGGAATGGCATGACAGCCTCGACAGCGTGCCCGATGACCGGCCGGTGATCATCATCGCCAATGAATTTTTCGATGCGCTGCCGATCCGCCAGGGCGATGGCCAGGGCGGCGAGCGTGCCGTCACCACCGCCGGCGATGGCTTTGCTGCCACCACCATCCCCGCCCCCGGCCGGCCCGCCGGCGAACAGGGCGCCGCCGGCGCCGCCATTGCCGCCGCGATCGGCGCACGGCTGCGCGCGCGCGGCGGCGCCGCGCTGATCATCGACTATGGCTATGCCGACGCGGTTGCGCGCGATAGCCTGCAGGCGCTGCGGCACGGCGCCGTCGCCGATCCGTTCGCGGCCCCCGGGAAGAGTGACCTGACCGCCCATGTCGATTTCACCGCGCTCGCTGCTGCTGCCGGCGCTGTCCGCGTCGCCGGGCCGGTGGCGCAGGGCGTCTGGCTGGCGCGGCTGGGTATCGAGGCGCGCGCTGCAGCGCTGCAGGTGCGCAACCCGGCGCAGGCCGCCGCGATCGCCGCCGCGCTGGTGCGGCTGACGGCGCCGGCGCAGATGGGCAATCTGTTCAAGGTCATGGCGCTGGCGGCGCCGAACTGGCCGCAACCGGCAGGATTCGACGCATGATCGACTATCGCGATGCTGCGCCGGGGGATGGCGCCATGCTCGGCGGCATCGCCCGCGCCACCTTCATCGAAACCTTTGGCCTGCTCTATTCGCTGCCGAACCTTGAACTTTTCCTGCGAAACGGCACCGATTCGGCCTATGAATCCGAACTCGCCGACCCCGATATCGCCGTGCGCTTTGCCATGGCGGGCGATGTGCCGGTGGGTTTCTGCAAGGTCAGCAGCCTGAAACTGCCCGCCGACACCAGCGAGCCGACCGCGATGGAGCTGCGCCAGTTGTATATTTTCCGACCCTGGCAAGGTACCGGCATCGCCGATGTGCTGACACGCTGGGCGTTCGATCGTGCCCGCGCCCGCGGCGCCCGCGAAATCTGGCTGTCGGTGTTCACAGAAAATCAGCGCGCGCGGCGCTTCTATGCCCGCCACGGCTTCACCGAAATCGCCCCCTACAAGTTCATGGTCGGCGATCAGGCGGATGAAGACATGTTGTGCCGGGCCGCGCTGTGAGCGTGCCGTTCGTCACCGCGCCCGGTCTGGGCGTCCGCCACGGCTTTGTCGGGCGCGCGGGCGGCGTGTCGGATGGCATCTTCGCCAGCCTCAATGTCGGGCTGGGATCGTCGGATGTGCCCGAAAATGTCCGTGAAAACCGCCGCCGCGCCGTCGAATCGGTGGCGCCGGGGGCGACGCTCGTCACGCTGCACCAGGTCCACAGCGCCACTGTCATACCGGTGACAGCCGGATATCCCGATGCCGAACGCCCCCATGCCGACGCGATGGTCACCGCCACCCCGGGGCTGGCGCTGGGCATTCTTACCGCCGATTGCGCGCCGATCCTGCTCGCCGACGCCGACGCCGGGGTCATCGGCGCCGCCCATTCGGGGTGGAAAGGCGCCTTTGACGACATCGCCGGCGCCACCGTCGCCGCAATGGCCGCGCTCGGCGCCCGCCGCGCGCATGTCGTGGCAGCGATCGGCCCGTGCATCGCGCGCGCCAGCTACGAGGTCGATGCCGGCTTTCGTGATCGCTTTCTCGGCCAGGATGCCGCGCACGACGGCTATTTTGCCCGCGGCCGCGGTGACCGGTTCCAGTTCGACCTCGCAGGGTTCGTCGCGATGCGCCTCGCCAATGCCGGGGTGCGCACCGTGGTCGCGCTGGGCATCGACACCTATGCCGACGCCGACCGCTGGTTCAGCTATCGTCGCACCACGCATCGCGCCGAACCCGATTATGGCCGGCAGGTGTCGATCATCGCGCTGTAACGTGCAGGGAGGCACGAATGTCGTTCACCCTCTATGCCCATCCCTTCTCGTCCTACTGCCAGAAGGTGCTGATCGCGCTCTATGAGAACGAATTATCGTTCGAATATCGCCATCTCGAATCCCCCGGCACCGCTGAAGCCCTGCGGCAGCTCTGGCCGATCGGCCGCTTTCCGGTGCTCGTCGACAATGGCAGGACCGTCGCTGAATCGACGATCATCATCGAATATCTCGATCTCACCCACCCCGGCCCGGTGCGCCTGATCCCCGCCGACCCCGAAGAAGCGCTGGAAGTGCGCTTTCTCGACCGGTTTTTCGACAATCATGTGATGACACCGATGCAGGCGCCGGTCGCCGAGGCGTTGCGCGGCGGTGACGGCCGCAAGGACACCGCACTCGCTGAGGCGGCGGTGGCGCTCGACACTGCCTATGCCTGGCTCGAAACCCGCCTCGCCGGCCGCACATGGGCGGCGGGTGCAGGCTTCAGCCTTGCCGATTGTGCCGCCGCGCCGGCGCTGTTCTACGCTGATTGGGTCCACCCGATCGGCGATTTTCCCGCTATCCGCGCCTATCGCAATCGCCTGCTGGCGCGGCCATCCTTTGCCCACGCCGTCGAAGACGCCCGGAAATACCGGCATTATTTCCCGCTGGGTGCGCCCGATCGCGATTGAATTACGCGGTTTCGCGCGCCAGCCGTTCGAAAATGCCGCGCACTTCGGCGGGGGTCGCGCGCTGGAGCGCACCGTTTTCCACGTCCGCCGCGCTCCACATCCAGCTTTGCACCGGGTCGTCGCGCATCGACCAGGCCGGAAACAGCCGTTCGGCGACGCTTTCGTCGCTGATCCTGGTCACGGCGAGATGCCGGTCGTCGCGCTTGATGCGCGCGAACGTCGCCGCCACTGCGGCGTCCGGCCCCTCGAGCAGCTGCAGATAGACATCGGCGCGCACGATCAACGCACCCGTCAGCCCATCGCGCGGATTGTTGCGCCGCGCCTGCATCAGGATGCCATCGAGCATCGCGTCATCGAAACCAAAGGGCTGCGACCAATAGATCAGCTGTGCAATCGTCATCTTCGCCCCACCCGCGTCGTTACGCGACCATGGCGCAATTGCCGGCGCGCACCAAATGCCAAGTGCAAGGGTTCAGATCCGGCTGCCCAGCGCCTTGGCAAGGCTCGTCGTCGCACTGCCGGGCTGCAGCGGCACCGGCTGGCCGGGGGCGGGCGCCCAACCGGCTATGTGGATGATCTCCACCGTCACCGCGGTCTTGCCGCCTTCGGCACGGCCGGCAAAGCGCGCCGCCGCATCGGCGAGCACGTCGCGCCGCAACGGCGATCGCGACGCCAGTGGTGACCGCGCCCCCATCGCCGCCAGATCGTCGAAGGCGCCGAAGATCGACGCATAGCGCACCGTCAGCCGCTCGACATCGGCGACCGGCATGGCAAAACCGGCGCGTTGCAGCAGCCCGGCCGCTGCCTGCGCCTCCACCATCGGCGCGATCCGCGCCGCCGCTCCACCGGTCATCGCGATATCGGCGTCGAGCAGGTCCTGCCGCAGTTCCGCCAGCGTCATGCCGCCGGCGAACGCCGCCACGAACAGGCCATCGGGGCGCAGCACGCGGCGCACCTGCACCAGCGCGCCGGGCAGATCCGACACGCTGGCAAGCCCGCCCACCGACACAACCAGATCGAAACTGGCATCGGCGAAGGGCAGCCGGTCCTCATCGGCGACCAGCGTGGCACCACCGGTCGCCAGCCCCAGCCGCACCGCCCCCGGCCACACCGGCGCCGGCCCGCCGAGATCGAGCACATCGGCAAAGCCGCGCGCCACCCCTGCAGCCCGCGCCCGCACCTCGTCGGCCATCGCCGTATGCAGGAAATCGGCGCGGCCAAAGCCCGGCATTGCCTTGCTATGGCGACGGCGGCGCAGCGCCCGGTCGAACGGTTCGGCGGTCATGCGCTGCCCATAGGGCAAGCTGCGCCCGCAGGAAACGCTGGCGGCGGCATCGTTACGGCTTACACTTGCGCATCATGGCCAGCGCCTTCCTCGCCCCGCTGCAATCGATCGTCGACCTCGTGCTGCCGCCGCGCTGCCCCGGCTGCCGGGTGATAGTCGCCGATGATGGCCGGTTCTGCGTCGCCTGCTGGCAGGAATTGCAGTTCATCACCGCGCCATTCTGCGCGCGCTGCGGCACGCCGTTCGAACACGACATGGGGCCGGCAGCCGAATGCGGCACCTGCCTTGCCGAACCGCCGCGCTATACCGCCGCGCGCGCCGCACTCGTCTATGGCGGCCCGGCGCGCAAGGTGTTGCTGGCGCTGAAACACGGCGATCGCCAGCACCTGGCACGTGTCATGGCGCCGCACATGGCGCGCGCCGCCGCCACCATGCTGTCGCCCGACAGCCTGATCGTGCCGGTGCCGCTGCACCGCTGGCGGCTGTGGCGGCGCGGTTTCAACCAGGCGGCGCTGCTCGCGCAGGCCATCGCCCGGCTGACCGGCACCGCCATCGCCATCGATGCGCTGCAACGCGTCAAGCCGACGCCGGCGAGCAAGAACATGGGGCGCAAGGCGCGCGCCGCCAATGTTCGCGGCGCGTTTCGCGTGCCCGACCGGAACCGCGTTGCCGGGCGCCGCATTGTGCTGGTCGACGATGTGATGACCAGCGGCGCCACCGCCGATGCCTGCGCCCGGCTGCTGCGGCGCGCCGGCGCCCGGGATGTCCACGTATTGACGTTTGCGCGTGCTGTGCGCGAAGCTGAACCCATCAGGCAGGCGCTGCCCGCCGACCCGGAGCCAAGCCATGACCAAGATTGAAATCTACACCAAGTTCCTCTGCCCCTATTGCACCCGCGCCAAGGCGCTGCTGACCAAGAAGGGCGTGGCGTTCGAAGAGCATGATATCTCGATGGGCGGGCCGTTGCGCGCCGAGATGCTCGAACGTTCGGGCGGGCGGATGACGGTGCCGCAGGTATTCATCAACGACCAGCATATCGGCGGCAGCGATGAACTGGCGGCGCTCGACCGGGCCGGCAAGCTCGATCCGCTTCTGGCCGCATGACCCTGCGCCTCGGCATCGTCCAGACGACGACCGGTATCGACCCGGCGGCCGAAGCCGTGGCGCTGTCGGCGGCCATCGCCGATCTCGCCACACGGGGCGCACAGATCGTCTTCACCCCCGAAATGAGCGGTTATCTCGACAGGAACCGCAGCCGCGCGCGCGGCAATGTCGTCGGTGAAGACGCCGATGTCGTGCTCGCCGCCGTCCGTGCCACGGCGCGCGACAACCGCGTCTGGGTGCATCTCGGCAGCCTGGCGCTGGCGGTCGGCGGCGACCTGTTCGCCAATCGCGGCTTCCTGATCGACGACAGCGGCGAAATCCGCGCGCGTTATGACAAGATCCACCTGTTCGACGTGCAGTTGCCGGGCGGTGAATCATACCGCGAGTCGGCCGCCTACAGCCCGGGCGAGAACGCCGTTGTTGTGCAGACGCCGTGGGCCGGCCTAGGGCTGACCATCTGCTATGACCTGCGCTTTCCGGCGCTGCACCGTGCGCTGGCGACCGCCGGCGCCAGCATCCTGTCGGTGCCCGCCGCCTTTACCCGGCCGACCGGCGCCGCCCATTGGCACGTGCTGCTACGCGCCCGCGCCATCGAAACCGGCAGCTTCGTCGTTGCCGCAGCGCAGACCGGCGAGCACGCCGACGGCCGCGCCACCTATGGCCATTCGCTGGTCATCGCCCCCTGGGGCGAAGTGCTGCTCGACATGGGCGACGCCCCGGGCACCGCGGTGCTCGACATCGACCTCGATGCGGTCGCAGAGGCGCGTGGCCGCGTTCCGGCACTGGCCCATGGCCGTGCTTTCGCCGTCCACACCGCATGATCGTTTTCGACCTGCGCTGCGCTGGCGCCCATGTTTTCGAAGCCTGGTTCGGATCGAGCGACGATTATGAAGGCCAGCGCGCCCGCCGCCTGATCGCCTGCCCGCTGTGCGGCGACACCGATATCGGCAAGGCCGTGATGGCGCCGGCGGTCGGCGCCAAGGGCAACAGCGCCGCCGGCACCAGCATCGCCACCGACGCGCACGCCGAACTGCTCGCCGCGCAGCGCAAGCTGGAAGCGGCGTCGGACTATGTCGGCAGCGCCTTTGCCGTCACCGCCCGGGCGCTCCACGACGGCAGCGAGTCGCCGCGCAGCATCTATGGCGAGGCGACGATTGCCGAGGCCCGCGCGCTCGCCGCCGACGGCATCCCGGTCCTGCCGCTGCCATTCCGGCCGCTGATCCGCTTCGACACCTGAAGCGGCGGCACGGCGCCGACGCCGGGTTACGGCACGATGACGATGAACAGATAGGTGGCAAAGATCACCAGATGGACGACGCCGTTGAGGATCGTCGTCCGCCCGGTGCGCAACGACAGCACCGCCATGAACAGCGATAGCGCCAGCAATTCGGTGTTCTTTTCATCGAGCCCGAGCGTCAGCGGGAACCCCATCACCAACGACACCAGCGCCACCGCCGGAATGGTCAGCCCGATCGACGCCAGCGCCGAACCCAGCGCCAGGTTGATACTGTCCTGCAGCCGATTGGCGCGCGCCGCGCGCACCGCCGCCAGCCCTTCGGGAAGCAGCACGATCGCCGCGATGATGACGCCGACCAGCGCCGCCGGGGCACCCGCCGCCGCGACGGCAGCCTCTATCGCCGGAGCAAGCGCCTTGCCGATCATGACAACGCCGACCAGCGCCGCCACCAGCAGCGCAGCCGCCGTCGCCGCGGTCGCGGTCGGCGGCGGCGCGGCGTGTGCCTCGGCCGCATCGGGGCTGAGGAAATAATCGCGATGCCGTACCGTCTGGGTAAAGACAAAGGCAAGATACAGGATCAGCGCCACCAGCGCGACAAAGGCCAATTGGCTCGGCGCATAGGTCGGGCCCGGCGTTGACACGGTGACATTCGGTAGCAACATCGTCAGAATGGTCAGCGCGCCGAGCACGGTGAGCGCCGCGTTGACGCCATCGAGGTTGAAGCGCTGTTCGTAATGGCGGATGCCACCGACGAGCAGGCAGATGCCGACAATGCCGTTGAGGATGATCATCACCGCGGCAAACACCGTATCGCGCGCCAATGCCGTTGCCGCGGGGCCCCCGGCGATCATCAGCGAGACGATCAGCGCGACCTCGATCGTCGTCACCGCCAGCGCCAGCACCAGCGTGCCAAAGGGTTCGCCGATGCGATGCGCGATGACTTCGGCGTGATGCACCGCCGCCAGCACGGCCGCAACCAACGCCGGCGCCAGCACCAGCGGCGGCAGTTCGACATGCGCCAGCTTCAGCCCGGCGATGCCGAGCGCCACCAACGGCGCCGCCCAGGTCCATGCCGGCAGGCCGAGCGGGCCGCGATACGGGGCCGGGCTCAAGGTGTGACGAGCGGGAACACCGCGCGCGGCGGCGCGAACAAGCCCATGAAACGCTGCAGCACCAGCGGATCGCCGTCGATCTTCAGCCTGCCCTGCGCCATCAGCTCCATCGCCTTGACTTGTCCGCCGACCATGCCGATCAGCGCCAGCCGTGGCGTGGTCAATGTGGCGTCGGCCGGATCGGCGACGCCGGATTCGTGGATCATCACGCCATTGGCAATTGTCACCAGATGCCGCTCCTTCATATCCGGGATCACAAAGGCAACGGTAAACGGCGCACCCGAGGCGGCTTCTGGCTTGACCCGCACGCTCATCGTGTCGAGCAATTGCGCCACCTGCAAATTGGCGGCGATGGCGTTGCCGCCGATCGCCGCCGTGGTGCGCGGGCCATCGCGCAGTTCGAGCGCGCCGGACAGGTAGAAATCGCGCCACGGCGCCGTCTCGCTGCGATACGCAAGCTGCTCGTAGCGCCGCGCCAGTGCCTCCTTCGCCGCAACATTGCTCGGGTCGGCGCGAACGACATGGCCGAGCAGAGTCGCCGCCCAGCGGTCTTCCCCCTTCGCCGCCGCGGCCTTTGCCAGCGCCAGCACCTTGCCGGCGCCGCCCATCGCCGCGACATAGCGCACGGCAGCCGCGTTGCGCGGCAGCGGATCGAGGCTGACAGGATCGCCATCAAAGGCACCAAGATAGCGCTGGTAGACAGCGCGGGCATTGAACTTCAGCGAGCCATAGTTGGGCCGGTTGAACCAGGCGCGCGCCAGCGGCGCCGGCAGCGCGATCGTCTCACCGATCTCCACGGCGTTGAGGCCATTGTTCATCAGCCGCACGCTCTCGTTGTGGACGAAGGCATAGGCCTGGGCGTGGAGCAGCAGGTAGCGCGACACCTCCGCCGACCCCCAGCGCGGCCAGAAATGCGACGTGAACACCACGTCCGACTGGCCGGCATAGCGACGCCGCGCCTCGAGCAGGTAATTCGACCAGCCATGCGCATCGCGGACCAGCGCGCCGCGTGGCGTCAGCAGGTTGTGCATCGCGCCATTGGCATTTTCCGCCATGCACAGCGCGCGCAGGTCGGGCAGGTAGAAGTTCATTTCCGCCGGCGCTTCGGTATTCGGCGTCATCTGGAATTCGAAGCGGACGCCGTCGATGGTGCGGGTGTCGCCGGTCGCCTGGATGCTGTCGTTGGGGGCGATCAGCGAGATGGTGCCGGCGGTACGCGCCGGGCCGAGGCCGGCCGAGACATGGCCGGTGGGGCTGCGCGGCAGCAGCGCGCCGAACATGTATTCCGCCCGCCGCAGCATGGCAGGGCCGGCAATGACATTTTCGGACACGGCGTGTTCCATGAACCCCTGCGGCGCGATCACCGCAACCTTGCCGGCGGCGGCATCGGCGGCGGTGATGATACCGGCGGCGCCGCCGAAATGATCGACATGGCTGTGGGTATAGATCACGGCAACGACCGGCCGGCTGCCCAGTTTCGCGTTGACCAGCGCCAGCGCCGCGGCGGCGGAGTCGGTCGTCGTCAGCGGATCGACGATGATCCAGCCGGTTTTCCCGGCGATGATCGACATGTTCGACAGGTCGTAACCGCGCACCTGCCACAAGCCGTCGGCAACCCTGAACAGCCCCGATTTGGCGAGCAGCGTCGCGTTGCGCCACAGGCTGGGGTTGACCGTTGCCGGCGCCGGGCCGGTGAACTGGGCATCGTCGCCGAAATCGTGGAGCACGGCGCCGGCCGTGTCGCGGATCACCGGATCGGCGGGGCCGGCAACCAGGCCGCGCGCGGCGAAATCGAAATCCTGCCGGTCATCCCAGTTCAACGTCGCGGCGAGCGCGGCATTGTCGGCGACGGTGGCGGGGCTGGCGACCGGCACGGCGAGC
This sequence comes from Sphingomonadales bacterium, assembly GCA_038326915.1. GTDB lineage: Bacteria > Pseudomonadota > Alphaproteobacteria > Sphingomonadales > Sphingomonadaceae > Sandarakinorhabdus. The sequence goes on along the minus strand of JBBQKM010000036.1, from coordinate 3,630 downwards.
GATGGGGCTGCAGCGCTGGCCAGCAGGGCGATCGGGGCGAGCAAAATCTTCATGGCCTACCGTAACGCCGGCGAAACGGGCCGCAAGCTGATCAATGTACGCGCAGGATCACCGACTGGCTCGCCGTGGCCAGCAAAATGCCATTCTCCGCAAACAGGTGGACGCGGCCATGCGCAAAGCCCTGCGCCGTTGCATGGATGCGGATATCGGCGAGCACCCAGCGCGTCGGCACCAGCCGGGCAAAGCGCATGGTGTTGTCGAGGCTGTTGCCGCCGGCATTGGTGCCGAGCGCATTGCCGATGCCCGACGGCAGGAAATCGCCGATGATGCCGAGCAGGATGCGATCGACAGTGACGCTGGCATCCACCGGCGCACACCACAGCCGGGCGATGCCATCGGCGCTGGGGCCACCTTCGCCGCGCGCCAGGCCAAAGCGGCCGGCGGCGACGCGCTGGTGGAAACTGCCGTTGATATCGTCCTCGCGGCGGATCCAGTTGTATTCCATCGGCGCACAGTCGCCGGGTTTCGGCACGTCGGGCATCGTCGCCCATTGTGCCTCGGGCGCATCGGGACGGGCGCCCAGCGCCGCGTTGACGGTGAAGATTTCGGCATCGCCGGCGCGCGCCGTCACCCGCGCCTGGCTGGTGTATTTGCCGCTGACCGGCACGACGACATCGAGGTCGAGCGTCGTGCCCGGCCGCGCATAGGACAGATATTGCGCCGCGGCCCAGACCGTCTGGCGGCCGGTCGCGGCCTCGATCGCGGCGAGGCCGGCGGCCATCCCGGCGCCGCCGAACAGGAACTGGCTGTCGGGGTGGCCGACACAGATCTGCGGCGTGACATCGAGGCGATAGCGTAGCGGATCGGCGGTCGGTTGCGGGTTTACAAGCGTCATGGCGCCTCGATGAAGGCGCGGATGCGATCCGTAAAGGCCGGATCGGCAAAGCGCGCGATCGGGGCCGGCGGCGCGCCCGTCGCCGTTATCAGCGCCGTCACGCGGGCCTGCAGGTCGGCGGCATCGGCAGCGATATGCAGCCCGGGCCGCGCGCCGATGCTGGCGGCGGTGGCGAGCTGGTGATCGGTGTTGTGCTCACCCTCCGCCCGCAGCCGCGGCAGCATCAGCAACGGCTTGCCGGCCTCGATGGCGGTGATGATCGATCCCATGCCGGCGTGCGCCACGAACAATCGCGCCGCCGCGACGCGCTGGCGATACTGGTCGACCGGCATCAACCGCACGAATTTGGCGCAGCTGGGCTCGTACTTGCCGCGGCCGATCTGGATTTCAACGGGCACGTCGGGGTGCGCCGCCGCCCATTCGTCCATGGCGCGAACCAGCCGGTCGAACGGCATCATCGTGCCGACCGAGACGAACACCCCGCTCACAATATGCTGCCCCAGTAATCGACCTTGGGCACGGCGCCGGCTTCGGCGAGCTGCGGCCATTGCGTGACGACCTGCTGCGCGACCTTGACGGCATATTGCCCCGAATCCGACAGCACTTCGGAATTGGCGATGCTGTCGATCCACAGGGTCCGCACCCCGAACGGCCGCACCAGCGCCAGCGCCAGCAACGGCGGCAGCGCGCCGGTGGTGATGATCACCTGCGGCCGCACGCGGATCAGGATCGCGGCGATGTCCCACAGGGTCAGCGGCAGCCGCCACAGATCGGCGCGGCTGACGTCGCGAAAGGTCAGCAGCGGCGCAGGGGCGACATCGATCGCCGAGGCGGCATGGACGGTGGCATAGGTGACATCATGCCCGTCCCACGCCGGCGCCAGGCGCAGCAACTGGACGAAATGGCCGCCGCCCGAAGCGATGGCGAGAATCCGCCTGGCACCATTTACACGAACTGTCACGCCGCCTGCGCTAGCCCCGCCATGGCCTCCATAGCAAGGGTGTAGCTGCGTTTGCGCGCCGCATGATCGTGGAGGATATTGACCAGCATGACCTCGCCGGCGCCATATTCGGCGGCTGCGGCCTGCAAACCCTGGCGCACCGTGTCGCGCGATCCCGCCACCACGCGCCGCCCGGCGCGGCCCTGCGCCAGTTCGGGGTGATCGGCGAGCCAGCGCGTCGCGGTATCGGCATCGGGCACCGCGATCGAGCGGCCGGTGAGCAGGTGTGCGAACATCATCCGCGCCGGCGCGGCCAGCCAGTTCGCCTCCGCATCGGTATCCGCCGTCACCGTCCACACAGCGATCATCACCTGCGGCCGGTCGCCGGCGCGCCGGGCCGTGAAGCGATGGCGATAATCATCGGCGACCGCGGCGCCATTGGCGTTGATGAAATCGGCGAAACAATAGGGCAGGCCCAGATCGCCGGCGAACACTGCACTGTCGGGCGACGAGCCGAGCACCCAGGGTTCGGGCGCCTCCGGCAACCCCGGCAGGGTCCGGGCATAGGCGGCGAACGGATGTTCGGCGGGCAGGCTGTCTTCGAGATAGCCGAGCAATTCGGCGAGCTGTTGCGGAAAATCATGCGGCGCGTGCTGGCGGCGGTCGCGCTGCAACGCCACGGCGGTGCGCTGGTCGCTGCCCGGCGCGCGGCCAAGCCCCAGGTCGATGCGCCCGGGATGGAGCCCGGCGAGCAGGCTGAACTGTTCGGAGACCTTCAGCGGTGAATAATGCGGCAGCATGACGCCGCCCGATCCGATGCGCATGCGGCTGGTCGCGGCGGCGACCGCGGCAATCAGGATTTCCGGCGCGCTGCCCGCCAGCGCTGGCGACGCATGATGCTCCGCCAGCCAATAGCGGTGGTAGCCGAGCGCTTCGCAATGCCGCGCCAGATCGATGCTGTTGGCCAGCGCCGCCGCCGGCGTCGTGCCCGCCGCGATCGGCGTCTGGTCGAGGACCGACAGGATCACCAGCGCACCCCCAACCGCTTGCGGGGAAGCGCCCGGCCGGGCAATTCGGCCAGGATCGCCGCCTGTTCCGCGTTGCTCGCCAGCGGCCAACGGGTGATTTCAGCGACGGTACGCTTGCAGCCTTCGCACAGGCCCGACCGCGCATCGATGCGACACACGTTCGTGCACGGCGATCGCAGCGGGGTTTCGGCGGGCATTTCGACTGGCATGCCGCCTGTTATGGTGGCGATCACGGCGTTTGTCACCGGCGTCGCGTCGCCTTGATGACCAGATAAAGCAACAATCCGACCGGGCCGGCGACAAAGGTGAGCGCGAGGCACGGCAGCAGCAGCCAGTGCGGCACGCGCGCCACGGGCGCGTCCTCGGCCTCCCAGGCGCCGGTGAACAGGTCGAACGCCAAGTAATGCACCCAGCCGGCGAGCAGCGCCTGCGGGCTCGACAGCAGGATGCGCACGCCGGCGAGGCTGTCGAATCCTGCCCCCGCCGGCAGCCCGTCGCCACCGGCCAGGCCGGTGACCAGCAGGGTGAAGTAGAAACCGCACAGCAGCGCCGCGACGAGCCGCGCGCCGAACACCGCCCAGTCGCGCCGCAACGGCGCCAGCGCCAGCATCACCCAGCCGGCAAGCGCACCGGCGCTGGCCAGCGAGAACAGGTGTTCAAGGTCCATATCACCACGCTGGTGGCTGCGGTGGCTGCGGTCAACCTGCGGCATCGGCGGCGGGAACGCATCATCCGCCGAACACCGCCCAGTCGCGCCGCAACGGCGC
>JBBQKM010000035.1:0-13711 GCA_038326915.1 Sphingomonadales bacterium | reverse complement strand
TGCGCCGGGCGCTCGACCTGCCCAAGCCGAAGCGGGCGCGCACCCGCCTTGTCGAAACCAAATGCCTGAAACTCTGCCCCAAGGGCGCGGTCGCCGTAATCGACAGCCGCGACCCGGCGGCGATCCTCGTCATCCCGGCCGGCACGCCGGTGCTGGCGGTGGCGGCGCGCCTCGGGCTCGCCTGAGCGTTCTGGAAGGGTCTCGTCATGCCGAACTTGTTTCGGCATCCATCGCAGCAGCCGCGCCGCATATCCGTCAACGGGCGGTCCCGATACAACGATGGATGCCGAAACGAGTTCGGCATGACGGTTAGGGCGCGCCGGAACGGCATTCCCCTGCGGCGCATCCGCCGCTAAACGCGGGGGATGGCCAATCCCTGCACCCATCTGCTGCTCTTCGGCGCCACCGGCGACCTGGCGAAACGCATGCTGATCCCGTCGCTGTTCGGCCTCGATGCCGATGGCCTGTTGCCCGATTGCCTGAAGATCATCGCGACGGCGCGCAGCGCGCACGACACCGCCGACTATGTGGCGCTGGCGGCCGCCGCGCTGGAAGAATTCGTCGAGGCGGAGCGGCGGCCGGCGGCACAGGTCAAACGCTTCCTCGACCGCCTCAGCTACGTTTCGCTCGATGCCAGCGATCCGGCCGGGTTCGGCGCGCTCGCCGACGCGGCGGGCGACAAGGCCAATCTCGCCATCTTCCTGTCGACGGCGCCCAGCCTGTTCGGCCCGACCATCGCCGGCCTGTCGGCGGGCGGCCTCGCCGGGCCGGGTGTCCGGCTGGCGCTCGAAAAGCCGCTGGGCTCCGATCTCGCTTCCAGCCGCGCGATCAACGATGCCGTCGCCGCCGCCTATCCCGAGGACCGCACCTTCCGGATCGACCATTATCTCGGCAAGGAAACCGTGCAGAACCTGCTGGCGCTGCGCTTCGGCAATGCGCTGTTCGAGCCGTTGTGGAATGCCCGCGGCATCGACCATGTCCAGATCACCATCGCCGAAACGGTCGGGCTGGAGGGCCGCGCCGGCTATTATGACGGCATGGGCGCGCTGCGCGACATGGTGCAGAACCACATGCTGCAATTGCTGGCACTGGTTGCCATGGAGCCGCCGGCGCAATTCGACCCGACCAGCGTGCGCGACGAAAAGGTCAAGGTGCTGCGCGCGCTGCGGCCGATCGACCGCCACAATGTCGAAGCGTGCAGCGTGCGTGGTCAATATGGCGCCGGCGCCATCGCCGGGCAACCGGTGAAGGGCTATGCCGAGGAACTGGGCGGCGCGTCGCAGATCGAGACGTTCGTGGCGTTGAAGGCGCATGTCGACAATTGGCGCTGGCAGGGCGTGCCCTTCTATCTGCGCACCGGCAAGCGGCTGCCCGAGCGGATGAGCGAGATCATCATCCAGTTCAAGCCGGTGCCGCATTCGATGTTCGGCGAGGCGCCGCTGGCCGCCAACAAGCTGGTCATCGGCCTCCAGCCCGATGAAAATGTCGGCCTGTCGATGATGGCGAAAGCCCCCGGCCTCGACCGCGACGGGCTGAAACTGCGGTCGGTGCCGCTCGACATCGGCATGGCCAATGCGTTCGCCGATGTCCGCCGCCGGATCGCGTACGAGCGCCTGCTGCTCGACCTGATCGAAGGCAAGCAGACCCTGTTCGTGCGCCGCGACGAGGTCGAAGCGCAATGGACTTGGATCGACGCCATCCGCGCCGGCTGGACCGCGACAGGGATGCCGCCCAAGCCCTATGCGGCGGGCAACTGGGGCCCGACCGCGGCAATCGCGCTGACCGAGCGCGACGGGGTGACGTGGCACGATTGAGGCTGGCGCGTCCCGGGCCTATCGCTGCGCCGCGGCCAGGCTGCCGAGCAAGCCGTCGAGTTGCGCGAACTGCTCGGCGGTGGTCTCGGGCATGCCGGCGATCGCCGCGTCGAGCGCCGCCTTCGACGGGTAGAGCTCGTGCATGACCAGCAAGGTCTTGCCGCCCTGATCCTCGAACGTCACCGTGGTGACCGGCGCGTCGCCGTCCTCCGCATTCGTCCAGACCAGCCGCGCATCGGGCACGACCTCGATATATTGGCCAAAGAAAGCCATGGCGCTCCCCGCATCATGGCCGAATTCGAGCCGGTAGCCGCCGCCGACGCGGACATCCATTTCGCAGGCGCGCAACGGCACGCCCATCGATTTCGGCGCCCACCACTGCATGAACAATTCGGGCTTCGTCCAGGCTTCGAACACCAGATGTGGCGGCGCGTCGAAAATGCGCGTCACCACCTGTTCGCGATCCGACCGGCGCTCGGCGACGGTGCGGTTCGGCGCGTCATGATTGTCGTTCATCGCGGCTCTCCTTCGTGTTTCAACGCTGCGACGACCGCGTCGAGGCCATCGAAGCGCGCCGCCCACAGCTGGCGGTAGCGTTCGATCCACGCCGCCTCTGCAGCGAGGCCGCCACGCCCGAAGCTGCAGACGCGGACGCGCCCGACCTTGGCTGTGGTGACCAGACCCGCCTGTTCGAGCACGCCGACATGCTTCTTGATACCGGTCAGCGTCATGCCGAAGCGCGCCGCCAGATCGGAGATCGAGGCGTCGCCGCCTCCGAGCTGTTCGACGATGCCGCGCCGGGTCGCATCCGCCAGCGCGGCGAAGGCGGCATCGAGGCGTGCGGCGGAATGCTGAACCATATGGTTCAGTGTATAGCGGAGCCCACCGCGGCGTGCAAGCGCGCTAGCGTTCCGTCCGCACCAGCCACGACACGCCGAGCACCGCGAGGCTGAGCGCCGCCGGCACCGCCGCCCACGCCGAGCCCTGCACCAGCAGCGCGGCCGTGCCCGAAAAGCCGCCGGCCATCACATATTCGCTGATCGCCAGCAGCATCGATCCGCTCTGGCGACGGCGAAAGGTGCTGCGTTTCTGCGGGCGCCCGATCAGCAGCTGCTGCAACGCGGCGCACAGCGCCCCGAGCAGGCACAGCGGCACCGCAACCAGCACCGCCCGCCAATCGCGCAGCAGGATCACGCCGAGCGGCAGCAGTGCCAGCAACAGCGAGGGCAGGCAGGCCGCGAGGATCTTGGCGCGCTTCACCACCCCGGCCTCGACCGGCGCCGCCTGGATGAGATCGGGCGCGTCCTCCCCCGACAGGGTGAGCCAGCCTAGGCTCGACGGCAGCATCGCGGCAAACAGCACCGTCGCCGCCACCAGCCGCGACGTCGAAACCTGGCCGCCGGCAAAAATCAGCCCGAACGCCGGCACCATATAGGCCAGTTGCAGCGCCACCGCCGACAGCAGCTCAGGATCGCGCCACAGCAGCACCAGTTCCTTGGCGAGCAGGCTGCGCAGCACGCCGCCGCGGAAGGGCCGCGCGACATGGTTGCGCACTGCCAGCACCGGAATCGGCGCCGCATCGGCCAAGTTGCGCGCCGCCAACCGCGCCGCCGCAAAGGCAAAGGCCAGCGCGACGCCGATCAGCGCCAGCAGCGGCAGCGCTTCACCGAAAATCGCCCGCGCCGGCCAGTCGAACGGTGGCGCCGGCGCCGGGCGGATCGCCGCCTTCAACGCTTCAAAGCGTAGCGGCATGAAGGTCGGCATCTGCCCCAGGATCGCCACGGCCGCGGCAAAGATGCCGCCGCCGGCCTGGATGATCATCCGCGCCCGCCGGCTGCCCAGCGACCGGAACAGCCCGCCGGCGATGACAAAGGCCAGCGACGTGGCGATCACCGCCGCGACGATGATCATCAGCGAACCGCCGATCCAGCCGCCATGGCCGAACAGCACCGACGCCAGCACGAACGGCGCCGACAATATCAGCATCGGCAACGCCACCGACGCGTGCACAGCCACCGATTTCGCCGCCAGCACCCGCGCCGGTGGGATCGGCGCCGCCAGCAGCAGATCGAGATCGCCGCGATCGTGGAAGGCGCGCAGCACATAGACGCAGGCGCCCGACAGCATCAGCAGCACCAGCCCCGCCCAGCCGGCGGCAAAATAGCCAAAGGTGGCGCGCGGCACATCGGGGGCGCCCGCCAGGCTGATCGCCAGCCCGATCCCCGCCAGCGCCGGCAGCGTCATCAGCACGATCAGCACGATGATCCGCGCCTTGCGCTGCTTGCCGGCGCCATCGCGCAGCGCCAGCCGCAATTCGTGGCGGATCAGCGCCGGCAGGCCGGGCCCGGCGGCAAGGCTGCTCGCGGCGACGCTGCTCATTGCGCCAGTTCCAGAAACATTTCTTCCAGAGTCGCGCCATCGCGGCCACCGGCGGTGCGCAGTTCGGCCAGCGAGCCCTGAGCGACAAGCCGCCCGGCGCGGATGATGCCGATGCGATCGGCCATGCGTTCCGCCACTTCGAGGATATGCGTCGTCAGGATCACCGTCGCGCCACCCGCCACCCGCGCCGCCAGCAGATCCTTGACCAGCCGCGACGCCGCGGCATCGAGCCCGGTCAGCGGTTCATCGAGGATCAGCAGCCGCGGTTCGTGGATCAGCGCGCCGGCTAGCGCGACCTTCTGCTTCATCCCGCGCGAAAAGGTTTCGCACCGCGACGCCCGCTGGTCCCACAGCCCGAGCACCTGCAACAGATCCTCTGCCCGCGTCTGCGCCAACGCGGGATCGACGCTCCACAGCCCGGCGACGAATTCGAGATATTCGAGCGGCGTCAGCTTGTCGTACAGCAACGGCTCGTCGGGCAGCCAGGCGACCAGGCGTTTCGCCGCGATCGGATCGGCGCGCGCATCGACGCCGAAGATGCGGATGCCGCCGGCATCGGGGCGCTGCAGCCCGGCGACCATGCGCAGTGTCGTCGTCTTGCCGGCACCATTCGGCCCGAGCAGCGCGTAAAGTTCGCCGGCGCGCACCGACAGGTCGAGATCGTCGACCGCGACCTTGTCAAAGGTCTTGCGCAGCCCGGTCAGCGCCAGTGCCAGTTCCGTCATGCTACCCCGAAATATCCCTTGCATTCGACGCTTAGCAAAGCCGGGGGCGGCCGCCTATCGCTGTCACGCTTGCCGCTGGCGTATTAGGCGTGCAATACGCGGCGGCATGACCAGTCTCGATCTGTCCGGCATCACCAAACGCTATGGCGCCAAGACGGTGCTTGCTGATGTCTCGCACCGCTTCGTTCCCGGGCTGAACCTGCTCGTAGGCCCCAGCGGCGCGGGCAAATCGACGCTGCTGCGCCTGATCGCCACTGCCGAAAGGCCCGGCAAGGGGACGATCAGCTGGGATGGAGTCGCGCTGCCCGCCGGCCGCACGGCGCTGCGCCGCACGCTCGGCTATGCCCCGCAACCCGTCGAGCTGCCCGAAGACCTGACGGCGCGCGCATTCGCGCTGCACATCGCCGCGCTCAAGGGCCTCGAGGCACAGGCCGCCGACACCCAGTTCGGCGCCATCACCGCCGCCATCGGCCTGCACGCCGACATCAACAACCGCATCGCCAGTTTTTCGGGCGGCATGCGGCGGCGGCTGATCTTTGCCCAGGCGCTGCTCGGCAGCCCGCGGCTGCTGGCGCTCGACGAGCCGACGGCCGAGCTCGATGGCGAAACGGCGCGCAAGCTGGGGGCGCTGATCCTCGAACGTGCCAAGGATGCCGTGGTGGTGATGACCACCCATCTGTCCGATGAACTGGCACCGCACGCCGCCGCGGTGCTGCGCGTCGAAGGCGGCAGGCTGATCCAGACGGCATGAACGCCATTATCGCGTCATCACTGCGTACGTCGCTGCTGCGCTATTCGCGCAGCTGGGGGCTGTGGCTGCTGCTGCTCGTGGCGCCCGTCGGCGCGCGCTACATGCTGCCGCGCGGTGACGGTGGCGGCGGCACGGTCATCGCCATCGGCGGCCATCTGCCGGTGATGACAGCGCCGTTCCTCGGCGTGTCTCTGGGTATCGTGGTGTCGACACTGCTGCTGCCGATCGGCTGGCTGTACCTGCGGTCGAACACCAACCGCCGCCAGCCGTGGCAGGTGGAGGAAGTGACCGCCGGATCGCGCATCGCCATCGCGCTCGGGCGCTTTGCAGCCGATGGCGCGGTGCTGATGGGGATGCTGGCGGCGCTGACGCTGGCGGGCTGGTTCCTCGGGCTGCTGATCCTGCCTGCCGGTGGCTTCAACGGCTGGCAGATCGCGCTGGCGCTGTGGCTGGTGGCGGCGCCGGCGCTGCTCGGGCTGGCGGGCTTGCGCATCCTGTTCGACGCGCTACCGCCGACACGCGGCGGCTTTGGCGATTTCCTGTATTTCGTGTCGTGGATGGCGTCATTGATCTCCCCGGTGATCGGCCAGGGCAAGGCCGCCAGCTTTGCCACCGCGATCGTCGATTTCCCGGGCTTCCTGCGGCCGCTGCAATATGGCGCGCCGGGCGGCACCGATGATTTCGCCATCGGCGGGGTCGATGTGTTGCCCGGCCGCGTACCGCTCGATGTCATGGCCGGGCTGTTGTCGCCGGGCTATGTCGAATCGCGGCTGGCGTGGGTGCTGATCGCCGTCGGTGTCGCGGTGCTCGCCGGGCTGGTCTATGCCCCGCACCGCGCCACCCAGCGCAACCTGGTGCCGGGGCGGATTGCAAGACTGAGCGCGCTGGGCCCGCCGCCGGCCGCCGTGCCCGATGCACCGGCGCCGCGGGCGATCGGGCTGCCCTTTGCCGGGTTGGTCGCCGCCGAATTCCGGCTGATCGCGGCTGGCCGGCTGTTCAAGCTGATCGCCGCCGGCATCGCGGTGACTGCCTTTGTCGCCGATTTCCGCCACACCGCCAGCCCGGCGGCGCTGCTGCTGCTGGTCTTTGCGCTCACCGCCCATGCCGGGCGCAGCGAGGCGCGCGGGCTGCTGCTGTTGACGCAGACGGCGCCGCAGTCGCCGTGGGCCCGGCGGGCGGCGTTCATCATCGCCGGTACCGGCTGGGCGCTGTTGCTGGCGCTGCCGGCCATCCCCGCCAGCGGCCCGGGCGTCATCCCGCTGGCGGCGGGCACCGGCGCGGCGGCCGCGGTGATCGCCATCGCACTGGCGACGATCAGCCGGTCGGCCTTTGCGCCGCGGCTGGTGCTGCTGATCCTGTGGTATGGCTATCTGTCTGCAGGGGGTTGAACGCCGGGCCCAACCGGCGGAAACTGGCCAACAACATCCTGGGGGATTGCCATGTCGAAACCTGCCCTGCTGATCGCCGCCGCGTTGCTCGCCGTTACGCCGGCCCAGGCGCGCACCATCACCGTAAAGCCCGGCGCCGATGCGCAGGAACGGCTGCAGACCGCGCTGATCGACGCCAAGCCAGGTGACCGCGTGCAACTGGCGGCGGGGCGTTTCGCGTTGGCTGACGGCCTGTCACTCGATGTCAAAAATGTCACGCTCGCCGGGGCCGGCCCCGACAAGACCATCCTCGACTTCACCGGGCAAAAGGGTGAGGGCGAGGGACTGCTGATCACCTCCGGCGACGTGCTGGTCCGCGATCTCGCGGTTGAAAATGCCAAGGGCAACGGCATCAAGTCCAAGGGCAGCGACGGCATCAGCTTCGTCAATTTGCGCGTCGAATGGACGGGCGGGCCGAAATCGACCAACGGCGCCTACGGCGTCTATCCGGTGTCGTCGAGCCACGTGCTGATCGACAAGGTCTATGTGAAGGGCGCGTCCGACGCCGGCATCTATGTCGGCCAGTCGTCGCAGATCATCGTCCGCAACAGCCGCGCCGAAGGCAATGTCGCCGGCATCGAGATCGAAAACAGCTATAACGCCGATGTCTTCGACAATGTCGCCACCGGCAACACCGGCGGCATATTGGTGTTCGATCTGCCCGACCTGCCGCAACAGGGCGGCCATGGCATCAGGCTGTTCCGCAACCAGGTGATCGCCAACAATCATCCCAATTTCGCCGGCGTCGGCAATATCGTCGCCAGCGTGCCGCCGGGCACCGGGGTAATGGTGATGGCCAACCGCGATGTCCATGTGTTCGACAATGATATCAGGGACAATGGCGGCAACGCCGTGATGCTGGTCGCCTATCAGAACACATTCACCGACAAGAATTACAATCCCTTGCCGCGTGACGTCGCGGTGCATGGCAACCGCTATGCTGGAAATGGCGCCAAGCCGGCCTTTCCCGGTGGCGCCGAGATTGCTGCTGCGGTTGGCGGCACGCTGCCGCCGGTGATGTGGGATGGCATCAGCGAGTACAAGACGCCCGACGGCGGACTGGTCGCCACCGCCGATGGCGGAATGCGCCCCACGGACGCGGCTCTACTCAATCTCAATCTCGGCATGCACGGCACTCCGGCAAGCGCCGCGAGGCCGACCGTGACGCCGCCAGCCGCGACCAAGGTTGCTTTGCTCCAGCCGCCGCAGGTGGTGCTGCCGGCGGCGCAGGAGGCGCGCGCCCGGTAAATGCAGCGGCTGGCGGTTCTTGCGGCGCTGGCGTTGATCGGCGCGGCCCCGGCGCGGTCGGTTGATGGCGCGCGGCTGCTGGCCGAGGAGGCGGCGCCGCGGCTGTCGGACTATCGCCTGTTTGCCGATACCGCCGGGCGGGTGCCGGCGCCGGGCGTCGTCCGTTACACGCTCAACACACCGCTGTTCAGCGATTATGCCGAAAAATTCCGCTACGTCTGGCTGCCGGCGGGAACGGCGGCAGCCTACACCGACAGCGGCGTGCTCGAATTCCCGGTCGGCACCACCATCGTCAAGAATTTCGCCTATCCGGCCGATTTTCGCGCGCCGGACAAGGCCATTCGCATCATCGAAACCCGGCTGCTGGTGCGCCGCGCCGATGGCTGGGTGCCACTGTCCTATGTCTGGAACGCCGCGCAGACCGAGGCGGTGCTGAAACGCGCCGGGGTGCGGGTGCCGGTCGCCTATGTCGATGCCGCCGGCGCGGCGAAACAGCTCGATTATGCCGTGCCCAATATCAACCAGTGCAAGCAATGCCATAGCCAGGATGGCGCCACGACGCCGATCGGGCCGACGGCGGGCAACCTCAACGGCGGCCTCGATGGCCACGGCGCGACCCAGCTCGCCGCCTGGGCCGCGACCGGCAAGCTGACCGGCCTGCCCGCCGCCCCGCCGAAACTGGCGCGCTGGGATGACCCCGCCGTGCCGGTCGCCGATCGCGCCCGCGCCTATCTCGACGTCAATTGCGGGCATTGCCATTCGCCGAAGGGCTTTGCGTCGAACTCCGGCCTCTACCTCCAGCACGACGAGCCCGACCCCGCCCACCAGGGCATCGGCAAACGCCCGGTCGCAGCCGGCCGTGGCTCGGGCGGGCTGCTGTTCGCGATTTCACCGGGCCGGCCCGACGCGTCGATCCTGCTTCACCGCATGGCTTCGAACGAACCCGGGGTGATGATGCCGCAGTTCGGCCGGACGGTTTCGCATGACGAGGGCGTGGCGCTGGTGCGGGCGTATATTGAGGGGATGAAGTAAGCGGCCTCCGGCGGCTGGGGCCTTGGGCCCCAGACCCATGTTCAACGAATACCGAAACACCAGCGTCTAGGTGCTGCATGTTGGAGCGCATGGGTTGACCGGTAATGTACCGCACGCGCACATCTGCAGTCAGCGTCTGTCCTTGACCAGATTGGTCGCAGCCGCGCCGACATAGAGGATGTATTGATGTGAAGACCGAAAAAGTGCGGCGCATATTGGTTTCTGACGCAGATTATGTCCTGTACGACCTGTATCAATATTGGGAGACAGAACACGACGAACCTGCCGACGGAAGGATCCGGATCAGCGTTGATCGCGAGGTTAGGCTCGCGCTGAGTGACGGCCGTGAAATCGACTATGATGACGACGAATACTGGGTCCTTGACCAACATCGGCGACTAACGCCGGTGGTTTGGCGCGATTTCTTCAAGTACGACACGAAGCAGTTCGGGCGATTGACAATCTTTTGGCGCCTGCTGGTCGAAACCCGGAATTTCAATTTTGCGCCTTGAGCGTTTCGTGCTTCGGCCGATCTGAAGCGTTGGCGCCCGGCGCCGTGGCAAGCAGGGCTGTCAGCAACGGGGGTCTGGGGCCCACGGCCCCAGCCGCCGGAGGCAGTGCTAAGCGATAGCGATCGACGCATAGCGTCGGGATTCGTGATCCACTTGCCCGAACTGCGCGTCGATCATCCTCGAGCGTTTGGAACAAGGGCCGACAGCGCAGACAGGCAGAGCGCCCTGGGGGGCGCCCTGCGTGGCTCGGGGCGGCGTTACTCCTTGCCGGCGGCCTTGGGGTTGGTAACGGTCGCCATGATTTCGTCCATGTTGAAATCGAGGCTCTTCTGGCGCGGTGGAAACGCTTTGAAGGTTTCGGTGAATTTGACGACTTCGCCGACCGCCGGTGACAGCGTCCATGACCGGTTTTCCTGCCATTCGTCATGGCCGCGCGAACCGGTAAAGCGCTCGAACGGATCGAGTGCCAGATTGGTGATGATCGGCGTCGTCAGGTTGTTGCGGACGCCGTTGAACCACTTGTCCTGGCTCGTGTAGAGGAACTTCCAGTCCCCGACGCGCATGCCGTGGAACTTGGTTTCGGTGAAATAGAAATAGGTTCTGCGGTTGCTGGGCCCGGTGCCGCTGAGCATCGGTGTCTGGTCGAACCCGTCGAGATGGACCTTGTAGGTGCGGTTGCCGATCTTGGCGCCTGCCAGCAGTTTCTGCGTCAGATCGGGTTGGCCCATGTTGGCCATGAAGGTGGGGATCCAGTCCTCCATCGCCATCATGCCGGCGCTGACGGTGCCGGGCTTCACGACACCGGGCCAGCGGATCATTGCCGGTACGCGATAGCCACCTTCAAAGCCGCCGACACCCTTTTCACCCTTGAACGGCTGGTTGCCGCCATCGGGCCAGCTGTTGGAGGCGGCGCCATTGTCGGTCGAAAAGATGACGATGGTATTGTCTTCAACGCCGAGCTGCTTCAGCTCGTCGAGGATCTGGCCGACATAGCTGTCCATTTCGGCCATGCCATCGGCATAAAGGCCGTAACCGGTCTTGCCGTCCCAGCTCTTGTTGAGGTTGGTGCGATAATGCATCCGGCTGAAATTGTGCCAGACGAAGAACGGCTTCCCGGCTTTTACCGAATCGGCGATGAAACGCTTTGATTCCACCAGTGTCTTGGCGTCCATGTCGCGCTGCACTTCCTGGCCGAAGTTGCCAAGGTCCTCGATCTTCTGGCCGCCACCGGGTTGCGCCCAGCTGTGGACAATGCCGCGCTGTGCAAAGGCCTTGGCGGCGTCGCCCTTGGGAAAATCATATTGCTCGACATATTCGCCGGCGTTGAGGTGGTAGAGGATGCCGTAAAACTCGTCGAAGCCATGCGCGGTCGGCAGATGCTCGTCGCGGTCGCCAAGATGATTCTTGCCGAACTGGCCGGTGGCATAGCCAAGCGGCTTCAACATTTCGGCCAGCGTCGGATCTTCTTTTTGCAGGCCAAGCTCGGAACCCGGCAGCCCGACCGTCGCCAGGCCGACACGGATCGGATACTGGCCGGTGATGAAGGCCGCACGCCCGGCGGTGCACGAAGCGGCGGCATATTGCGTCATCAGCAGCATGCCATCGTTGGCAATGCGATCGATGTTCGGGGTCGATCCGCCCATCGTGCCGCGGTGATAGGCGCTGATGTTCCACATGCCGACATCATCACCCCAGATGACAACGATATTCGGGCGCTTGGTCGCAACCGGCGCGGCCGCGGTGGCCGGCGCCGTCTGCGCGGCGACGTGGGCGGGTAGCGCAAAGGCTGCCAATGGCAACAGCGACGACAGCAACAGCTTCGACAGTTTCATGGCAATCTCCCCAGGTTGCACGCAATTGCGTAGAACTATACTGTTGCCCAACGGCCTAGAATGCTCGCTGGCGAGCGGTTGGGGAAAATGGACAAGCGCACCGCTGCCGAATTTGCCCGCACGCATGGGTGGCTTGCCACAACGCCGGTGGAATTTCAGGATGAGGTTGTCGCGCGCGCCGACCTGGTTCGCCTGAAGACCGGGCAGCCGCTCTATGCGGCCGGCGACGATAGTGGCGGCTTGTTCGGGCTGATCGCGGGCCGGCTGGATGTTCACCTGACGACACTGGGCAACGAGCACAGCCTCGCCTTTGTCGGCCAGCCCGGCATCTGGATCGGTGATATCGCGGCGGTCACCGGCCAGAAGCGGATCATGACGATTGTCGCATCGGGACAATGCGAAATCCTGCGCCTGCCGCGCGCCGAAATGATGCGCATTGTCGAAAAAACCCCGACGGCCTGGCAGTATTTTGCCGCCATGCTGGCGCAGAATTTTGCCAGGGCCGTCGAGATCATCGAATATCTGCGCTGCCCGACGCCGGCGCGCCGCATTGCCGCGCTGCTGCTCAACCTGGTCGGCGAAAGAACGCCGCAAGCCCTCCAGGTTTCACAGGTCGAGATGGCCGAAATGACCCATTTTGGCCGGACGACCGTGCAGTCGGCGCTGACCGATCTCAGCCAATTGGGGCTCGTGCGCCGCCGCTATGCGACGATCGAGATTGTCGACATCACCGCGCTGCGCCGGTTCGCGCAGGCGCCCGGGTAGCGCGGGACTGTCGTCGCAGAGCGCCGGCGACCGGCTTACCCGATCACGATCCGCTCATAGCGACCCATGTGATGATCCACCGAGCCGAACTGGCCTTCGATCATCGTCGAGCGCTTGAAATAATGGCCGACGGCGAGTTCGTTCGAAATGCCGATGCCGCCATGGATCTGGACGGCGTTCTGGCCGACGAACTTGGCGCCCTTGCCGACCTTGGCCTTGGCCGCGGAAACGGCCTGGGCGCGTTCCGGCGTGTCGAGCTTCAGCGTCGCCATCAGCGTGATCGAAACCGACTGTTCGACCTCCATGAACATGTCGACGAGGCGGTGCTGGATGACCTGGAAATCACCGATCGCCTTGCCGAACTGCTTGCGCTGCTTGGCATAATCGAGCGTCGTGGCGTGGAGGACGCGGGTGACGCCGCAGGCTTCGGCACAGATCGCCGCCGTGCCTTCGTCGACGATCTGTTCGATCAGCGGCAGCGCGGCGCCCCCCCCGAACGTGGCGCCGCCGATCATGTGTTCGGCACCGACAGCGACATTTTCGAAATAGACTTCCGACGCTGCTGAGCCATCGACGGTCGGGTAATCGCGGCGGGTGACACCCTTCAGATCGGCGGGAATCAGGAACAGCGACACGCCGTCCTTGTCGCGCTGGCTACCGCCCGAACGCACGGTGACGAGCATGTGCGTCGCATAGGGCGCCGAATAAACGACCGATTTATGCCCGTTGAGGACATAGCCGCCGCCGTCCTTCTTCGCCGTCGTGCGCAGGTCGGCGAGGTTGTAGCGGCCCTGCGGCTCGGCATAGGCAAAGGCGATGATGGCATTGCCGGCGATGATTTCGGGGATGACGGCATCGGCAAGCGCGCCGCCGGCGGCCTTCAGCGCGCCGCCGGCGATGACGACGGTGGGCAGATAGGGCTCGATCACCAGCGCGCGGCCGATTTCTTCCATGACGATCATGTTTTCGATCGCACCGCCGCCGAGGCCGCCATGCGCTTCAGCAAAGGGCGCGCCCAGAATGCCGAGTTCTTCGGCAAAAGCCTTCCACACCGCCGGGTTCCAGCCCGCGCCGCCGTGCACCGTCTTCATGCGATTGTCGAAGCCGTAGGTGTCGGCGAGGTAGCGCGAAACCGTGTCCCGCAGCATCGTCTGTTCGTCGGTGGTGTTGAAATCCATCGGTTCTCTCCCCGGCGCTTCTGGTGGGCGCCACTTTTACAAAGCACA
>JBBQKM010000034.1:0-14039 GCA_038326915.1 Sphingomonadales bacterium | reverse complement strand
CCACCCCCGACCCCTCCCTTGAAAGGGAGGGGAGATGCTACAGCCGCGCCAGCACGTCTTCCGGCACGTCGTAATTCGCCCACACGGTCTGGACGTCGTCGTCCTCCTCCAGCGCGTCGATGAGCTTGAGCAGCTGCCCGGCATCGGCCTCGCCGACCGTCACCATCAGCCCCGGTTTCCACGCCAACTTGATGCCCTCGGCTTCGCCCAGCACCTTTTCCAGCGCCTTGGCGACATCGTGCATGCCATCGATCGCGGTCCAGATCTCGTGGCCGTCTTCGGACGATTCGACATCTTCGGCACCAGCCTCGAGCGCGGCTTCGAAAACCTTTTCCGGGTCGCCCGCACTGGCTGGATAGCTGATCAGCCCGAGCCGTTCGAAGCCATGGCTGACCGACCCCGAGGCGCCGAGATTGCCGCCGTTCTTCGACACCGCGGTGCGCACGTTGGTGGCGGTGCGGTTGCGGTTGTCGGTCAGCGATTCGATGATCAGCGAGACACCGCCGGGGCCAAAGCCTTCGTAGCGGACTTCCTCGTAGTTGGTGCCGTCGCTCGCTGCCGCCTTGCTGATCGAGCGTTCGATATTGTCCTTGGGCATGCCGCCGGCGCGCGCCGCGAGGATGGCGGCGCGCAGCCGGGCGTTCATCGCCGGATCGGGTAGCCCGGCCTTGGCCGCAACGGTGATTTCGCGCGACAGTTTCGAAAACGCCGCAGCGCGCTTTTTGTCCTGCGCGCCCTTGCGGTGTTGAATGTTCTTGAATTTGGAATGACCAGCCATGGCGCAGGCTCTAGGCCAGCGCATGGGGGTTAGGCAATATTCTATGCCAGCTTTACCGCCGTGCCGGTCGCCACCACCATCATCATCGAATCGCTAGCGCCGATGGCTTCGTAATCGAGCGCGATACCGACAATGGCATCGGCACCCAGCCGCTTGGCCTCGTCCATCATTTCCGACAGCGCCTGGTCACGGCCGCCGCGCAGCACATTCTCGTAACTGCCCGAGCGCCCGCCGACGATGTCGCGGATGCCGGCGAACAGATCGCGGAAGATGTTGGCGCCCATCACCGCCTCGCCCGAAACCAGGCCGAGATACTGGCCGATCGGGCGGCCTTCGATGCTGCTCGTCGTCGTGGTGATCATGCGATGCGGCTCCCGTTGAACGTCACGCCGCCTTCACCGCATCGGCGAGCATGACGCCCGCCAGATGCGCCCGAAATTCGGCGCTGGCATGGATGTCGGTATTCAGATCGCCGTCATCAAGGGCAAGGCTCTTGATCGCGCCGGCGCTGAAATCCGCCGCCAGCGCGGCCTCGGCCGCGGCCCAGCGAAACGCCCCCGGGCCGGCGCCGGTAACGCCCACCCGCACGCCATCGGCAAAGCGCGCGACATAGACGCCGACAATGGCATAGCGCGACGCCGGGTGGCGAAACTTGGCATAGGCCGAAGCCAGCGGCACGCGAAAGCCGACGCGGGTGACGATCTCGCCATCGGCCAGCGCCGTGGCGAACATGCCCTGGAAGTAATCATCGGCAGCGTGGCTGCCACGGTCGGTTTCGACAATGGTATCGAGCGCCAGCAGCGCCGCCGGATAATCGGCGGCCGGATCGTTGTTGGCGATGACACCGCCCAGCGTGCCGCGGTTGCGGACCTGGGGGTCGCCGATCTGCTGCGCCAGTTGCGCGAGGCCGGGGATTTTTGCCATGACGGTCGCATCATCGGCGACAGCGGCATGCGTCGTCAGCGCGCCGATCCACAGCCGGTCGCCATCGGTGCTGATGCCGGTCAGCCCTGCCACGCCGGCGAGATCGACCAGCGTGTCGGGCATGCGCAGCCGCGACTTGATCGCGGGCAGCAGCGTATGGCCACCGGCGATGAAGGCAGCTTCACCGCCGCCGGCAAAGGCGCTGGCGGCATCGGCGAGGTTCGCCGGCCGGGCATAGGCAAAATCACGCATGCGCCGTCTCCCCCATCGCTTTCGCCCCAGCCTCGATCGCCTTGATGATGTTCATGTAACCGGTGCAGCGGCAGAGATTGCCCTCCAGATCGTGCGCGATCGTCGCGGCATCGACGTCGGGCCCGTGGCGGCGGACGATCTCGATCCCCGCCATCACCATCCCCGGTGTGCAGAACCCGCACTGCAGGCCATGCGCCTCCTTGAACGCCGCCTGCATCGGGTGGAGCGTGTCGCCATCGGCCAGCCCCTCGATCGTCGTGATCGCCTTGCCATCGGCCTGGACGGCAAGGACGGTGCAGCTTTTGACCGAAACGCCATCGATCAGCACGTTGCAGGCGCCGCACTGGCTGGTGTCGCAACCGATATGGGTGCCGGTCAGCGCCAGCTCGTCGCGCAGCAGCTCAACGAGCAGGGTCGCCGGCGCCACCTCGCGGGTCTGGGCGCTGCCGTTGATGGTCAATCGCGTCTGCATGGCGGCTCCCCGGTGTGTTGATGCTTCTTAGCGCGGGCAATTGCGCGCGACTACTCCCCGCCGATGCGGATCAGCTCACCGCTTTCAGTGCCGCCGATTGTTCGGCAAGGCAGCGGCTGCCCAGATCCGATACCTTGGCGCGCGCCCACCACGCCGCCAGCCCCGGCCGGTCGGCGATCAGCTTGCCGGTGCCCAGCGACTTGTTGAACACGTCGAGGAAGAAGAACAGCGGGATCAGCGTCGCATCGGCCACGGTGAAGGCATCCCCGACGACGAATTCGTCGCCGGCATCGCGGTAATGCTCGATATAGCCGATCGCATCGCCGAGCCCGGCGAGCGCTGCCGGCACGCCTTCGGGCTGTTCGCGGCCGCGGAAGATGCCGGTCAGGTTCGGCACCAGATAGATATCGGCGATGCGCACGATCAGCCGGGTGCGCGCCGCCGCCTGCGGGTCTTCAGGGGCCAGCTTGGGGCCGCTCAGCTTGCGGTCGAGATAATCGGTGATCGGCTGGCTTTCGGGCAGCGCGAAATCACCGTCGACGAGCAGCGGCATCTTGGCGATCGGCGTCAGCGCGCGATAGGCATCGCACTTGATGCCGCCGTCGAAATCCTCGGGCTCGAGTTCATGGCCCTTGGCGCGCGCGGCAAGCACCGGCCGCATGACAAAGGGGGATAGCTTGCTGCCGTAGATGTGCATCATTGGCCTTTCTGCTCCCCTCCCTGCAAGGGTGGGGTCGGGGGTGGGTGACTCGGGCGGCGGGGACGGTACCATGCGGCACGCACCCACCCCCAGCCCCTCCCTTGAAAAGGAGGGGAGACGGTTAGTCCACCAGCCCCAGTGCCGTCTTGTAGGTATCGAGCAGCGCCTCGGCTTCCTGCCGGGCGGCGGCCTCCATCTTGCGCAGCCGCACGATGGCCTTCATCGTCTTGGTATCGAAACCGGTGCCCTTGGCCTCGGCATAGACATCCTTGATGTCGTCGGCGATGCCCTTCTTCTCTTCTTCCAGCGTCT
This sequence comes from Sphingomonadales bacterium, assembly GCA_038326915.1. Classification (GTDB taxonomy): domain Bacteria; phylum Pseudomonadota; class Alphaproteobacteria; order Sphingomonadales; family Sphingomonadaceae; genus Sandarakinorhabdus. The sequence goes on along the minus strand of JBBQKM010000034.1, from coordinate 10,601 downwards.
CGATGCGCTCGATGAACAGGCGCAGCTGCTCGGCGGAAACATTCTCGTTCATGGGGGCTCCTGGGGGATTCGTCGCAGGCGGTTTAGGTCGTGACCGAAACCGCTACAAGCCCGCCGCCTTGTTGCGTTCCAGCGATCCCGCCATGCGCGCCAGCTGCTTGGGGGTCGCCTCGGTCTGGTGCGCCTTTTTCCAGTCGGCCTGGTGCATGCCATAGACATGGGTGCGGGCGTCGGCATGCTCCAGCGGCAGCCCGGCTTCGGCGGCGGCTTCGTGCAGCCAGTCCCCCAGGCAATTGCGGCAAAAGCCGCCGACGCCCATCAGATCGACGTTCTGGACATCGCTGCGCGCCTGCAGGTGCGCCACCAGCCGCCGAAAGGCGGCGGCCTCGATGCGGTCGCGGGCGGCGGCGTCTGCAAAAAGGTCCGACATGGTTTTCTCCAATGGCAAAGGCCGGTCAGGGCGGCTATGGGGCGCTTCGCCGACCAACCGACCGGGAAACACTCGATGAGCCGACATCTCGAACCGCGCGGCCGCCGGGTCAAGGTGCTCGCCACGCTGGGGCCGGCATCGAAGACCGAAAGCGTCATCGCGGCGCTGCTCGCCGCCGGCGCCGATGCCTTTCGCGTCAACATGAGCCACGGCACCCACGCCGAAAAGGCGGCGCTGATCGCCGCCATCCGCGCCGTCGAGAAAAGCGCCGGCAAACCGCTGACCATCCTCGCCGATCTGCAGGGGCCGAAACTGCGCGTCGGCCGATTTGCCGAAGGCGGGGTGGAACTGAAGAACGGCCGGCCGTTCCGGCTCGACCGCGACACGGCGCCAGGCGACGCGACGCGCGTCTGCCTGCCGCACAAGGAGTTGTTTGCAGCACTCGCCCCCGGTGCGCGGCTGCTCGTCGACGATGGCAAGCTGGTGCTGCGGGTGAAAGGCGTCGCGCCCGATGCCATCGATTGCACCGTGGAGGTCGGCGGCCGGATCTCGGACAACAAGGGCGTCAACGTCCCCGATGTCGTCGTGCCGCTGCCGGCGCTGACGCCCAAGGATCGCCACGACCTGACCTTTGCGCTGGAACAGAATGTCGACTGGATCGCGCTGTCGTTCGTCCAGCGGCCGGAGGATGTCGCCGAAGCGCGCGCGCTGATCGGCGGCAAGGCGGCGCTGCTCGCCAAGATCGAAAAGCCGGCGGCGCTCGAACGCCTCGCTGAAATCCTCGAGCTTGCCGATGCGGTGATGGTGGCGCGCGGCGACCTGGGCGTCGAACTGCCGCCGCAGCAGGTGCCGCCGGCGCAGAAACGCATCGTCGCCATGGCACGCGCGCTCGGCAAGCCGGTCGTTGTCGCGACGCAGATGCTCGAATCGATGATCGTCAGCCCGTCGCCGACGCGCGCCGAAGTCTCCGACGTGGCGACCGCGATCTATGATGGCGCCGATGCGGTGATGCTGTCGGCCGAAAGCGCCGCGGGCAAATTCCCGGTCGAGGCGGTCGCCATGATGGACGCCATCGCGCGCGAGGTGGAGGCCGATCCCGGCTATTTCGCGCGCGTGCATTTCAGCGATGTCGCGCCGGGCAACACCACCGCCGATGCCATGTCGGCGGCCGCGGCCTCGATCAGCCGCACGGTCGGTGCCAAGGCGATTGTCTGCTTCACCATCAGCGGTTCGACCGCGCGCCGCGCTGCCCGCGAGCGCGCCGAAGTCCCCGTACTGTGCCTGACGCCGCGGCTGGCGACGGCGCGGCGCATGGGGCTGGTCTGGGGCGTTCATGCTGTCGTCACCCGCGATGTCGCCGGCTTCGAGGAAATGGTCGAAAAGGCCAAGCGCATGACGCTGCGCACCAAGCTGGGCAAGGGCGGCGACCCGCTCGTGCTTATCGCCGGCGTGCCGTTTTCAACGCCGGGGACGACCAATGTCGTCCATGTCGTGCGGCTGACCGGGCAGGAGCTGGTCGGGTATTAGCCGCGCGCGGCCTTGCCTCGATTGCTGTCGTCGCACGCCGCCCCTGACCGAAAGGCTATGCGATCCGAAATGACCGCGATAGAGGGGGAGTCATGTTCCTGCTCGACCGCTTGTTCACCAAGATGATCCACGACGGCGAATTGACCGTCATCGACCACAAGGGAGTCCGCCATGTCTATGGCCGGCAGAGCCCCGACAAGCCGCCGGTGACGGTGCGCTTCACCGATGCCGCCAGCGCCCGCGCCGTCGCCATCAACCCGGCGCTGGGCGCCGGCGAAGCCTTCATGGACGGTCGCCTGATCATCGAGCACGGCGATGTCCGCCAGCTTGTCGATCTCGTGACCTGGAACCTGCGCTGGCAGCGCGACAACCCGGTGCGCTTTGCGCTGTGGCGCCAGGCGAGCATCGCCGCCAAGATCGACCAGATCAATTTCGCGCGGCGATCGAAGCGCAATGTCGCGCACCATTACGACCTCGATGACCGGCTGTACGACCTGTTCCTCGACCCGCACCGCCAATACAGCTGCGCCTATTTCGATACCGGCGACGATATCGGCCTCGATGCCGCGCAGGAAGCCAAGCTGGCGCATATCGCCGCCAAGCTCGACCTTCGCCCCGGCCAGCGCGTGCTCGACATCGGCTGCGGCTGGGGCGGCATGGCGCGCTATATCCACAAGGTGTCGGGCGCCGAAGTGCTCGGCGTCACCCTGTCGGAGGAACAGCTCAAATACGCCCGCGCCAAGGCCGACGAACTCGGCATCGCCGACAAGGTGAAATACGAGCTGATCGACTATCGCGCGCTGCCCGAAAAGCACGCCGGCCAGTTCGACCGCATCGTTTCGGTCGGCATGTTCGAACATGTCGGCCTGCCGCATTTCAACCAGTTCTTCCAGACCGTCGAGGCGCTGCTGAAAGTGGATGGCGTCGCGCTGATCCATTCGATCGCGCGCGCCGATGGCCCCGGCGCCACCGATCCCTGGACGGCGAAATACATCTTCCCCGGCGGCTATTCGCCGGCGCTGTCGCAGATCGTGCCCGCGGTCGAAAAGGCCTGGCTGTGGATCACCGACATCGAGGTGCTGCGGCTGCATTACGCCTGGACGATCCGCCACTGGTACGACCGCTGCGAAGCGAAACAGGCGGAGATCGAAAGCCTGTACGACGCGCGTTTCTACCGGATGTGGATGTTCTATCTTGCTGCCGCCATGTCGGCGTTCAACAATGATGGCCATATGAACGTCCAGATCCAGCTGACCAAGCGCCGCGACACGCTGCCGGTGCGCCGCGATTACATCGCGGCGGCGGAAGCCGCGATGACCGCGTGATGCGCGTCCCGGATGCCGCGCTCGACGAAGTGCGCACGACAGGCTTTGCGCGGGTTCCGGGCTTCATCCCCGCCGCTGCGCTCGCCGCGGCGCGCGACGCGCTGTGGACGGTCTTCCCGACGCCGCAGGCCTATTTCGCCGATCCCGCCGCCCATGCCCGCATGGGGCGCAGCCAGTTCGCCGGCATCCGGCTGTTTCCCTATGACAATCCGGCGCTCGATGCGCTGCCGGTGCTGCCCGGCCTGATCGACGCCGCCGAACGCTTTCTGGGCGACCCCGACATCGATCTCTACAAGGTCGAGCTGTGGGCGAAATATGCCGGCGCCACCGATTACGACCAGCCGCACCACCGCGACTATGCCAACCATACCCTTGTCGTGCCGCGCGCCGACCGGCCGCAGCTGACGACGATCATGCTGTTGTCGGATGTCGACGCCGGCTGCGCGCCGACCTGCGCGGTGCCGCTGCAGCACAGCGGCCACCTGCCGACGACCCCGCAGATCCTGCCGCCCGGCGAACTGGTTGACCATGAGATCGCGCTCACCGGCACCGCCGGCACGCTGATCCTCTATCGCACCGATGTGTTTCACCGGGGTACGACCTTCACCGATCCCGCTGCGTCGCGCTTCATCCTGATGGCCGATTTCAAGCGGCGCGGCTGGGCGTGGACCGGCAAGATCGCCTGGCCCGACCGCGCCGACCGCCCGGGCTGGTCGACAGCGCTGGCCGCGATGAGCGTGCGCCAGCGCGATCTGTTCGGCTTTCCGCCGCCGGGCAGCGAATACTGGACGCCCGAAACGCTCGCCGGTACCGCGGCGCGCTATCCGGCGATGGACATGACGCCCTATGCACCCTCTTGTCCGGCGGCGACTTCCCGCTAGGTTGCGGGCATGATCCTCCGCACGTCGCTCGCCGCCCTGTTCCTCATCACCGCGTTTCCCGCCATCGCGCAGGATGCCGACAAGCCCGAAAAACCGGCGAAATCCGACGAAGCGATCCCGCCGCCCAACCGCTCGGTGACGCATCACAGCGGCAGCTTCGGCGGGGTCAAGATCGCCTATACCGCCACCACCGGCGAAACCTATCTCAAGGACAAGGACGGCAAGCCGACCGCGGCAATCTTTTCAACCAGCTATGTCAAGGATGGCAAGGACCCGCGCCGCCCGGTCACCTTCCTCTACAACGGCGGCCCCGGCTCGGGCTCGGTCTGGCTGCACATGGGCGCCTTTGGTCCCAAGCGCGTGAAAATTCCCGATGCGAAGGACGATGGCGCGCCGCCCTATCCGATCGTCGACAACCCCGAAAGCCTGCTGGATGTCACCGACATCGTCTTCATCGATCCGGTCGGCACCGGCTTTTCGCACGCGCTCGGCAAGACCGATCCCAAGACCTTCTGGGGCGTCACCGCCGACGCCAAATCGATCAGCGACTTCATCCGGCTCTGGCTCAACGACAATGGCCGCTGGAACGCGCCCAAGTTCATCGGCGGCGAAAGCTATGGCACGACGCGATCGGCAGCGTTGATCAACGAACTCGAAGGCCGCTACAACGATGTCGCGGTCAACGGTGTCATCCTCATTTCGACGATCCTCGATTTCGGCGCGGAGGCCGAATCCGAAGGCAACGAGATGCAATATGTCGTCACCCTGCCGTCGATGGCGGCGGTGGCCTGGTATCACAAGGCGCTGCCGCAACAGCCTGCAGCGCTGGAGCCGTTCCTCGACGAAGCGCGCGCCTTTGCCCGCGGGCCTTACATCACCGCGCTGCTCAAGGGCACGCAACTCACGCCAGACGAACGCACGACCGTCCGCCGCCAGCTGGCGGTCTTCACCGGGCTCAGCGAGGCCTATCTCGATCGCGCCAACCTGCGCGTCAGCCCCGATCGTTTCTACAAGGAATTGCTGCGCGATCGCGGCACCACCGTCGGCCGGCTCGACGCGCGCTATCTCGGCATCGATTACGACAATGCCGGCGCAGGCCCCGACAACGACCCGAGCTTTTACGGCATCGACGCCAGCTATACCGCCGCGATCAACAGCTGGGCACGCGACGGCCTCGGCTACAAGACCGACCGCCAATATGTCACCATCGGCAGCGTCGGCGCCTGGGACTGGAAGCTCGGGAGCAGCCGCGACGACACCACCTATGTCAACGTCGCGCCCTATCTGTCGAAGGCGCTGCGCGAAAATTCGGGCATGAAGGTGTTTGTTGGCCAGGGCTATTATGATTTCGCCACGCCGTTCTTCGGCGCCGAACAGTCGCTGACACGGCCGGGCTTTCCGGCGGGCCGGGTCGAGTTCCATTACTATCAGGCCGGGCACATGATGTACGTCCATGATGCCGATCTGGCCAAGCTGTCGGCCGACATTCGCGGCTTTATCAAGCGTCAGCAATGACCCTGCGGTGATGCCGCAAAGCCACGCTGCCGGCCCGTGTGTTACCGCGGCGTAATTATAACATTCCCGTAACCCTGGCGTAACGATAGCGTCACGAACGCCCCATAGCAGCGCCGCGACCGCAGCTGGTTGCGGAACGGGGACTTTACGACATGATGATCAATGCCACGCGTCGTGCCCATGGCATGCGCGCCTTCCTGCTCGCCGGCATCGCGCTGCAGGCCACGGCCGTTCGCGCCGCCGACGCCGCTGCCGCGGAAGCCGACGAGATCATCGTGACCGCCAGCCGGCCGATCGCCGAATCCGAAGCCGCCGCGCTCGCCATCCAGAAAAAATCCGATTCGCTGATCTCGGTCGCGGCGTCCGATGCCGTCGGCCGCCTGCCCGACCAGAATATCGCCCAGGCGGCCGGGCGCCTGCCCGGTGTCGCCGTCCAGCGCGACCAGGGCCAGGCGCGGTACCTGTCGCTGCGCGGCGCCCCGATCAACTGGACGACGCTGTCGTTCGACGGCGTCAATGTCATCAGCCCCGAAGGCCGCGACAGCCGCTATGACAGCATCCCGTCGGCGATCGCCGCGCAGATCATCGTGCGCAAGGCGGTGACCCCCGATCTGACCGGCGAAACGGTCGCCGGCCAGATCGACATCCGCACGCGCTCGGCACTCGATTACAAGGGCTTCCATGTCGCCGGCAAGGCGGGCGGCGGTTATGTCGAACTCGGCAGCCGCGAGGAATTCGAAGGCTCGCTGGTCGTCGCCAACCGCTGGAACACCGGCATCGGCGACATCGGCGTGCTGCTTTCGGGCTCCTATTACCAGCGCAACATGCTGACCGACAATTTCGAAATCGACTGGGAAACCGTTGCCCAAGACCAGCAGCCCGGCAACGGCGACCGCATCTGGGCGCGCGAAACCGAAAACAAGCTGTATCGCCTGACCCGCAAGAATTACAGCGTTTCGGGCCGGCTCGACTGGGAGCCATCGGAGGGCAACCGCGTCTTCCTGTCGTCGATCTACACCGCGTTCACCGATGACGAAAACCGCGACAATTACATCTTCGATCTCGACGACCGCCAGGGCGACAACAATCGCGGTTCGACGCCGTGCACGATCGCCCCGAACAATCGCCCGACCAATACCGGCTATGCCGATGTCTGCATCGGCAACACGCCGTTCACCGGCACGGTCTATGGCATCGACATCAACCAGCGCGCCACCTTGCGCGCCTTTCGCCAGACCATCCTGACCAACACGCTGGGCGGCGACCACGCCTGGGGCGATGGCTGGAAACTCGGCTGGCGGCTGAACTATTCGCGGTCGCAGGACGATCGCTCGGTGACCGGCGAAGCGCGGTTCGACAGCCCGTCGACGCGCAACCTGCGCCCGACCGTCGCCTATGATTTCACCGACCCGCAGCTGGCGCGGCTGCAGATTTTCCGCACCATCACCAACAGCAACCCGACGACCTACCAGGCCGGCGCGCCGGTGCGGAACATCGATGATTTCGCGCGGCCGCTGACGTCGCTGACCTCGCTCGACGCGGTCGACACCACCAATGCCTATACCGCCAAGTTCCAGCTGTCGAAGGACACCGATCTGTTCGGCGGCGACACCACCATCGCCATCGGCGGCCAGTTCGACCAGCGCACCAAGGAAGCCGTCGAACGCCAGCTGGTGCTCAACAGCGCGGCGCAATTTGCCGCCGCCGGCATCCCGACGACCTTCACCCCCGACTGGTCGCTCGATGGCGGGTTCCGCGGCGAAATCCCGCTCGCCTATGATTTCCGCTATTTCAGCACCGAAAAGATGGAACAATATGTGAAGGCGGCGCAGGGCATCGCCAGCTACAACCCCGTCAACGGCAATTTCTACAACGTCCGCGAACAGGTCTATGCGGGCTATGTCATGGCGACCTCGCGCTTCGACTGGGGCAGCATCCTCGGCGGCGTCCGCGTCGAGCATATCAAGAACCGCGGCACCGCCTTTGCCACGATCAACGGCACCAGCGGGCTGCTGACGGTCGAAAGCAGCCAGACGCTGGCCTTCCCCAGCCTGCATTTCAACTACAACATCGACGATACCAAGAAGCTGCGGCTGTCGTTCAACAGCGGCGCCGCGCGCGCCGACTACGACCAGTTGCGCCCCAACCTGATCATCAACGACGCAAACCAGACGATTTCCGGCGGCAATCCCTTTGCCAAGCCCGAACGCGCCTATGGCATCGACGCCTATTTCGAATGGTACACCCAGCCGCAGGGCTATGTGTCGATCGGGGTGTTCGTCAAGAAGATCAAGGACGTCCTGTTCGATGACAGCCGCACCGTCGGCAGCAATGCGCTCGACAGCGGCGGCGTCGATCGCTCGCAATATACGCTCAATACGCTGGTCAATGGCGGCGACGGTTCGATCTATGGCATCGAGGCCGCGTTCCAGCAGCAGCTCGAGCCCTATACCGAAGGCCTGGGCCTGCCGGCCTGGATGGGCGGTTTCGGCATCACCACCAACCTGACGCTCAACCGCAGCGAGGCGACCCCGCCGTCGGGGATCGAGGTGCCCTTGCCCGGCACGTCGGACACTGTCTTCAACATAGGCGGCTACTATGAAAAATACGGCCTGTCGCTGCGGCTGCAATATCAGGTTCGCACCGATTGGCTCGATTCGCTCGGCGCCGCGGCCGATGGCGGCAACCAGTTCTGGGCGACCGACAACGAGCTCGATTTTTCGGCGCGCTATGCCGTCACGCCGAATTTCGAGGTCTATTTCGACGCATCCAATCTGATCAACCAGCCCGGCCGTCGCTTCGTGCGGGATTCGCGCTATACCATCGAATGGGAACGATTTGGCCGCCGCTTCACCGGCGGCGTGCGGGTGAACTTCTGACCATGCAAACCACGCTTGCCCTTGCTGCGACGCTTTTGCTTGCCGGCTGTGCCACCACCGGCCAGCAGGCGAAGGCGCCGCCAGCGGGGATCGGTTTCCTGGCGTTCGGCGACCATGGCTACAGTCTCGATTATCTCGATGTGGAAGACCTGGCGCCGCGCAGCCAGGCCGATTATGTCGCCGCCGCGCGCGCCAAATGGCTGAAGGAAAAGCGCCCGGCGGCCGAATTCACCCCCGGCGCCATCGCGCTGGTCAACGGCATTCCCGTCGCGGCCAGCGGCATGATGCCGGTCGCCAACGCGATGACGGCGTGGTGCAAGACCGCCGACTGCCGCTTCGGCGTCATGCTGGGGGACAATATCTACCCCGATGGCCCGACGCTGGGCGCCGATGGCCGCGACGATGCCAAACGGTTCGAGGACATCTTTGTCGCCCCCTATGGCAAGTTCGGCTGGGGCCAGCCCGATTTCCGCAACTACGCCGTGCTCGGCAACCACGACTGGCACACATCGCGCGCCGCCGCCCTGTCGGAGGTCGCCTTCCTCGAAAAAACCCGGCCCTTCTATATGGACGGCATCAGCTATGCCGTGCAGCCGCCGGCCACAAAGGGCGAGGTCGAGGTCTTCGCGCTCGACACCCATGTGCTGCTCGCCGGCGAAAAGGTGCTCGATGACAAGCTCGCCGACGATGGCAGCGAGGTCGCGACGACAAGCTATGACACGTCCGAACCCTGGACGCTGCCCGCCACACCGGCCGAACGCGCGATGGTGGCCGACCTTGAAAAGCGGCTCAAAGCCTCGACCGCCAAGTGGAAGATCGTCATCGGCCATCACCCGCTGTGGTCGTCATCGGGCGGCAAGTTCCAGCAATCACGCAGCTTACGCGCCGCGCTGCTGCCGGTGCTGTGCCGCAACGCCGACCTGTATTTCGCCGGCCATGAACATACGCTCGAACTCGCCACCGACGATTGCAGCACCGCTGTCCCCGGCGCCCGGCTGCCGCCGATGCCCGCCATCGTCACCGGCGCCGCCGGCAAGCAGCGCCCGCTCAACACCGCCTTCATGGGGCATCAGGCGCAGGGCAATCCGCAATACCGCTCGATCTTTGCCCGCGGCATGATCTGGGGGTTCGCGCATGTCCAGTTGACCGGTGACGCCGCGACGGTGACGCTGGTCACGACGCCCGCTGACGGCAGCGGGCGGGCGGAGGTGATCGCCCGGCACGATTTCGCGCGGCGATCGGGGCAGTTGCGTTAACCGTCACCCCGGCGAAGGCCGGGGCCCATAAACCGCAAGTTTCGCCGCAGGCGCCGCTCGCGCGGGTGAGATGGTGGACTATGGGCCCCGGCCTTCGCCGGGGTGACACGCGGGTCCTACCCCCGCGGCTTCACCCGCAGCGTCGGCACCGCCGCCGCCGGGTCCTCGGGCCAGGGGTGCCTCGGATAGCGCCCGCGCAGATCCTTGCGGACATCGCCCCAGCTGCCGGCCCAGAACCGCGGCAGGTCCTTCGTGACCTGGATCGGGCGCCCGGCGGGTGACGTGAGCCGCAGCGTCAGCGGCACCCGCCCGTCCGCCAGCAGCGGATGCGCCGCCAGCCCGAACAGCGCCTGGACACGCACATCGACGGCAGGCCCGCCATCGGCGGCATAATCGATGGCATGGCTGCTGCCCGCCGGCGTGTCGAACCGCGCCGGCGCGAAACTGTCGAGCCGGCGCAGCGCCTCCCACCCGACCAGCCCCTGCAGCGCCGCCGCCAGCGCCGCATCGCCCACCGCATCGAGCCGGCGCTTGCCCGCCAGCAACGGCGCCAGCCAGTCGTCCAGCCCCGCCAGCAGCGCCGCATCGGACAGGTCGGGCACTTCGGCCAGCCCGGCACCGCGCGCAAAAGCCACGCGTGCGCGCAGGGCCAGGCTCGCCTCCCCCCAGTCGAGCAGCGCCAGGCCGTGCGTGGCCACGCCGGCGACCAGCGCCGCGCTGACCAGCGCCGGATCGGGGCGTTCGGCGGGGGACCGCGCCAGCGTGATCGCCCCCAGCCGCCGCTGGCT
>JBBQKM010000033.1:0-14257 GCA_038326915.1 Sphingomonadales bacterium | reverse complement strand
GCCGATATCGCGTTCATATTTGGCGGCATTGCCATCGCCATCAAGGCTGCCCCACGATCCGAAGCCGTGGATCCACAGCCCCTTGCCGGTTTCGGTGGTGTTGAGCAGATGGGTGTTAACCGCCTCGCGGACGAAGCGGCTGTCCTCGAACGTAACACCGCGCAGCGTCGCGTGGATTTCGCCCGACACGAGGTCGAACGCCGCGCGCGCCGAACCGGTATCCGGCAGATAGGCGATGGCGGTATAGACGGCGCCATTGCCGGCGGCATCGACCCCCGTTGCCGCTGCCAGCTGGTTCGGCGTGCCGGCCGCCGACGCAAAGCTGCTCGTCTGCGCGACGTTCAGATAGACGTTCTTCGCGTCATAGGCGGCGACGACATCGATGAAGCGCGACACCCGATTGTTGCCGGTCAGCACATAGCGGCCGGTGACTGCGGTTGCCGACGTCAGCACCGTGTAGCGCGTGCCGAGCACATAGCGCGCGGCATCGGTCTTGGTGACATTGAGGATCGCCCCCGATGCCAGCGTCACGTCGCCGCCAGCGAGGATCTTGTCCCCCTGGCCCGTCGACGCGACCTCCACCGCATAGGTCGATGCGGCGCGCTGGACAAAGGTGCCGGCGACGTTGAGCGTGCCGATCGATGCACCCGGCGCGATCGTGCTGCCTGCCGCCGCATCGACCGAACCGACCGTGCCGGTGCCGCCGAGCAGCGTGCCCGTTGCCAGCGTCACCGCCGACCCGGCGAGCGAGCCGTTGACGATCAGATTGCCGGTTTCCACGCTCGTCGGCCCCGACAGGTCGTTTTCGCCAACAATCGTCAGCGTGCCGACCCCGCGCTTGGTGACGGTGCCGGTGCCGTTCAGCGCATTGCCGAGCGTCGCCGCCTCCGGCTGGTCTATGATCAGCGCGGCGTTGTTGAGGATCGCGCCGGCGCCGAAGCTGCCGACCTTGCCGATCACCGTGCCGTCGGCGATGTTGGTGTCGCCGGCATAGGTGTTGACGCCGTTGAGGACCAGCGTGCCGGCGCCGATCTTGGTGATGCCCGATTCGCCGATCAGCGCGGCATCGATGGTGGCGATCATCGCCGCCGCGTCCTCGCCATCGTCGCCGACCTTGATCGGCGCGCTGGTGCCGGCCAGCAGGATCGGATCGCCGGTGATCAGATAGCCGCCGACGGTAAAGGTCATCCCCGAAACGGTGACCGGGCCATCGGTGTTGTCGACGGTGACGACACCCGGCTGGCCGGCAAACCGCACCAGCCCGGGTTGCGGCGTCTGGACCGAATTGGAGGCACCGCCATCGGTGGTGAAATTGGTCTTTTTGGCATTCCACACGCCGTCGCCGCCATCGATGACGCCATTGGCAGCATTGCCTTCGCCATCACCATCCCAGACCAGATAGGTGTCGCTGGGCGGCGGCGGCGGCGGCGGATCGATGTCTGGCGGCGGCGAGGCGCCGGGGGAAAAGGCCGCGCCGCCGTAGGTGAAATAGCTGTCGAACGACTGGAAACCCGAAAGCAGCAGCTGGAACGGCGTATCGGCAAAGATGCTGAACGGCCCCGTTGTGCTCGACACGTCGATGTCGCCAAAGCTGAAGCCGGTGCTGCCGATCGGATTGAACAGCGAGGCGTTGGCAAAGGCGCCGTTGACGACCAGCGAGCCCAGCGAATTGGTGTTGATGATGATGCTGACGAAATCGGTGGCGAAATCCGCGGTGCCCGACGGCGTCGCAAAGACATAGGATTTCAGCCACTGGTCGGCGCCCGGCACGATCGTCATCGCCGGATCGGTATCGACCCCGGCCTGGCCCTGGCCGATCAGATATTGCGCTACCAGCACCTTCTTGCTGGCATCGATCTGGTTGCCGCCGACGACACGGCCTTCATAATAGGCCCCGGCAGCGAGCGTCGCGACGACGGCGCCATTGACTCGCACCTCGGTATCATCGGCGGTGGCGACGATGCGCACGACATTGCCCTGGGTGCCGGTGCGCGGCGTCTGCGCGACAAGATAGTTGCTCGACAGCAGATCGGTGCTCGGCATCTGCTCGACGATATGGTCGCACGCCGAAACGCCGGTCGGGATATTGGTGCAATTGTTGCCCGAAAACACCGCGATCGGCTTGTCGCTGGTGATGCGGCTGCCGGTCAGATTGGTGCTCGCCTGGTACATGTAGGTCTGGCCGGCGTTGAGCGTCACGTCGAACGCCGCGGCACCCTTGGGCGTGAAGGTCACTCGCGTGTTGTCGGCGGTCGCCTGCACCGACATCTGGTCGGGGCGGATGTTCTGATAACCGGCGACGACATAATCGGTGCCCAGCCGGTCGCCGTCGATCAGATAGGTCATGTCGGTGGTGGCGGTCTGGCGGCTGAGGAAATAGCCGCTGACATTGGAGTTCGCAGTGATCTGGAACCCCTTTGATTCCACCGATCCGGCGGTGAGTTCGGACGCGTTCGGCAGGGTAACCACCGCAAAGCCCTGCGTTCCCAAGTCGAAGGCCTGGTTGAAACCGCTGCTGCCCAGCACCGAACCGGTCGTATTGGCCGCGCCAAAGATAAAGGCCTGGCGCTGGCCGCTGCCCGAAAAGTTCGGATTCATTTGAAAATATAAAATGTTGGCAGATGCGCTGGACGCAATTGTGGCTGCCATGGCGGCCATTGCCACCGTACCCAGTAAGCGCTTCATGTTTGACCCCTGTACAAACATCAAACGGGACGTTGCCCGGAAACGCGACCTTTTATGAACAAAACATTGCACAAAATTGGGCGTATGTATCTAGGGGATTTACGTATCTTGCGGCGAATGTGGCATTTTTGCCACGCCGCCTCCGGGACATGACTTTTATGAGTTCACGACCTAAAGCCGGGGCATGACCGCCACGATCCGCGACTTTCGCTATGGCGACATGGGCACCATCGTCAGCGCCCAGTCCGAATATTACGCCCGCGCCTGGGGCTGGCGCGGCGACATGGAGGCGTTGCTGCTCGAAGTCTGCGGCGATTTCCTGCGCCGCCACCGGCCCGGCCGCACCAATTGCTGGATCGCGGAACAGGATGGCCGCTTTGCCGGATCGATCTTCTGCTGCGATGCCGGCGACGGGGTCGCGCAACTGCGGCTGCTCCACATCGACGATGCGGCGCGCGGGCTGGGCCTTGGCCGCCAGCTGGTCGCCACCTGTGTCGATTTTGCCCGCGCCGCCGGCTATCGCGAAATCATGCTGTGGACCCACGCCGTGCTGCTGCCGGCGCGGCGCCTGTATGCCGATGCCGGCTTTGTCGTCACCGCCACCGCCACCCACGACACGTTCGGCAAGCCCGAGCCCGGCGAAACCTGGACACTGACATTTTGAGCCGTTTTGCCTTCGCCATCGCTGCCACCGACGGGGCGGCGCGCACCGGCGCCATCGCCATGCAGCGTGGGGTCATTCGCACCCCGGCGTTCATGCCGGTCGGCACCGCCGCGACGGTGAAGGGCCTGCGCACTTCCGAAGTCCGTGCGGCCGGCGCCGACATCATCCTGGGCAACACCTACCACCTGATGCTCCGCCCCGGCGCCGAGCGTATCGCGCGGCTGGGCGGCCTCCACCATTTCATGGGCTGGGACCGGCCGATCCTCACCGACAGCGGCGGCTATCAGGTGATGAGCCTGTCGGCGCTGACCAAGCGCAGCGAGGATGGCGTCGCCTTTGCCAGCCATCTCGACGGCTCGCGCCACCTGCTCAGCCCCGAACGCTCGATCGAGATCCAGCGGCTGCTCGGCGCCGACATCGTCATGGCCTTCGACGAGCTGATCGCCCTGCCCGCGCCGCGCGAGGCGATGGACGCCGCGATGCAGCGGTCGATGCGCTGGGCGGCGCGCAGCCGGGTGGCGTTCGACAGCGACGCCGGCCACAGCGGCCGCGCCGCGCTGTTCGGTATCCAGCAGGGCGGGCTCGACGAGCGCCTGCGCGCCGAAAGCGCCGCCGCGCTCACCGCCATCGGTTTCGACGGCTATGCCATCGGCGGGCTGGCCGTCGGCGAAGGCCAGGACGCGATGTTCGGCGTGCTCGATTATGCTTGCCAGCAGCTGCCCGCCGACGCACCGCGCTATCTGATGGGGGTCGGCAAGCCCGACGATATCGTCGGCGCCGTGCTGCGCGGCGTCGACATGTTCGATTGCGTGCTGCCGACGCGATCGGGGCGCAACGGCCAGGCCTTTACCCGCGACGGCCCGGTCAACATCCGCAACGCCCGTCACAATGAAGACCCGGCGGTACTCGACGCCGAATGCGGCTGCCCGTCATGCACCGGCGGCGTGTCGCGCGCCTATCTCCACCATCTCGTCAAATCGGGCGAAATGCTCGGCGCCATGCTGATGACCGAGCACAACATCTGGTTCTACCAGCAGCTGATGGCGGCGCTGCGCACCGCCATCGCCGGGCATCGCGTCGCCGATTTTGCCGCCGCTTTCCTCGCTCGCTACCGCAAGGCGGCGAGCTGATCGACGAGCGTGGTGTTCGCAAGGCTCATCACCTTGGCGGCCCCGGTGTTGTAGTTGTCGGGCTTGACGGTGAATTCATAGGTCCGGCTCTTGCCGAATGTCACGCCGCCGGCACCGAATGCCGCCGCGACCCCGCCGGCGATGTTGGCAGCCGCCTGGATTTCCTTGTCCTTGGTCGCGTCCTCGCGGGTCGCGAAATCACCTTCCACGATCACCGGCTGCTTGAGCACCAGCTGCGCCAGCTTGCCCGATGGCGTGACCAGCGTCAGCTTGGAAAAATCGGGGGAGATCGCCATCCCCGACGACACGTTGACGCCCGCCAGGCTGAACGCACCGGGCCGTTTGACGCTCGAAAAATCAACCAGGTAGACGACACCGATGACCGCCTGGCCGGTTGCCTTGGCATATTCGGTCATCGCATATTGGGTGGTTCCGGCGGCCATCTGCATGCCCATCGACGAAAATCCGGTGCCCTGGAAATCGCCGGGCAGCATGACGAGGCCGGGCAGGACCGCCGGCTTCCAGTAATCGACCTTGCCGGTGGCTTTCTTGTCGATCAGCACGCTGGCCTGGTATGGCGACGGCACCGGCTTGACCTTGGCAAAGCTGGCATGGGCATAGAGCGCCGCCGGGTCGGTGACGGTCACGCCGCGCGCTTCGATCTGGCCCTTGAAATCGGCATAGGCCGCATCGGCGATCGCCTGCATCATCTCGGGCGTCACCCCCTTCAACAGGCTCTTGGCGCGGGTGTTGCCGCCAAAGGCGCCAATCATGCCGCCGGTCGCCGCAGTCTTGTCGACCGATTCGAAGATGAAGCCGATGTTGAAGGCGCCGATGACGACGCTGGTGGTGCCCTTCACCGCCGCCGCCGATGATACCTTGACCGCCGCGGTGTCGGCGGCGCGCCCCGGCACCGCGGTCGCCAGCAACACCGCGCCCAACATCATTGTCTTCATGATCTGCCCCTGAATTGCCCCGCGACCGGTGTTGCCACGCGCGCCGCGGCCGCCACAGCCCCATTTGGGGGTATTGCCGGCCGCGCCCCCGGATTCCCTGCCCTGTCATTTGTGGCCGCGACCGGGCTGCGCACACCGCGCTATGGTCGGCCATCAATTCAGGAGAGCAACATGCGCGCCATCCGACTGCAGGCCCCCGCCGGCATCGACAATTTGATCGTCGACACGGCCGCGATCGGCCCGCTGGGGCCGGGCGACCTGCACGTCCGGCTCCACGCCAGCTCGCTGAACTATCATGATTATATCGTCGTCCTGGGCGGCATCCCGACCCCCGATGGCCGCATCCCGATGTCGGACGGTGCAGGTGAGGTCGTCGCGGTCGGCAGCGCCGTCACCGGCTTCAAAGCCGGCGACCATGTCGTTTCGACCTTTTTCCCGCTGTGGCTCGGCGGCGAACCGACGCTCGAAACGCTGGCGCAGGTGCCCGGCGACCGCAACGACGGCTATGCGCGGGAGGAAGTCGTCGCGCCCGCCACGGCGTTCACCCACGCCCCCGCCGGCTACAGCCATGCCGAGGCCGCGACCTTGACTTGCGCCGGCCTCACCGCCTGGCGCGCGCTGTTCGTCGAAGGGTCGCTGCAGCCCGGCGAGACGGTGCTCGTCCAGGGCACCGGCGGCGTGTCGATCTTTGCGCTGCAATTCGCCAAGGCGTGCGGCGCGACGGTGATCGCCACGTCATCATCCGACGCCAAGCTCGAAAAGCTCAAAAGCCTCGGTGCCGATCACCTGATCAATTACAAGAAAGACGAAACCTGGGGCGTCACGGCGCGCAAGCTGACCGGCGGTCGCGGCGTCGACCATGTCGTCGAAATCGGCGGTGCCGGCACGCTGACGCAATCGATCATGGCGACACGGCTGCGCGGCAACATCGCGCTGATCGGCGTGCTGGCGGGCTTTGCCGGCAATGTGCCGACTGCGGCGGCGATGGCCGGCAATGTCCGCATCAACGGGCTGACGGTCGGCAGTCGCGAGCAGCAGATCGCGATGATCCGCGCCATCGAGGCCAATGGCATCAAGCCGGTGATCGATTCGTCATTTCCGCTCGAAGGCATCGGCGCCGCCTTCCGCCACCAGGCCTCGGCGACGCATTTCGGCAAGATCTGCCTCGAATGGTAGAATCCCATTAAATCTGTGTAATAGTTATAATTCTTCATAATATACTTACGTGTAAGTAACTATGCCCCTCCCTGTCAGCGCTGCTGCTGGCTAGGGATATGCCATGAAGAATGACAGGATTTTCGTCCTCGCCAGCATTGTCGCGCTGGCGCTGGCGCCGGCTGCCGCTGGCGCGACAACGATCTTTGGATCGCTGGGCAATTTCGATGCCGTCAACGACACCGGCAGCGTTGCGCATGGCTTCGAGATCGAACTGGAGGGGCTCCACGCCAGCGATGTCACCGACACGTTCGGCGGCGCCGACCGCGGCTTTCCGACCACGGTCGAACGCTATGGCTCGCCGACGATCTCCGAATATTCCAACGGTGCCAGCCATGGCGTGCGCGTCACCTATCGCGCCGATCTTGGCGGCGCGCCGGCTGGCTGGATCGGCACGCCGAGCGGCATCTACACGACGCCGGGCGAAAGCTGCTGGACCGGCGGCGGATCGGGCTATGGCCCATCGACACCTTGCGATCATTTCGGCGTCGGGCTGCGCGCCAACCCGACAAAAACCACCTATTCGTGGCTGGTGGAGGACACACCGGGATCGGCAACCCTTGTCAACGCCACTTCGAACGTGCTCGCCCCGACGTGGACGGTGACTCCGCAGGCACCGGCGCCGGGCAATCCGGCACCGGCTCCCGTCATTGTCGCGCAGATCGTTGCGCCGCCCGCCAATTTCGAGGGGCCGGAGCCGCAGTTCGGCACGGCCGTCTGGGCCAAGGTCTTCACGACGGAAATCGACGGCGAGGTCAGGCTCGAAGATCTCGTCGGCGGCAATGCCTTTATCCAGGCGGCCGAGCAGAATACCGAGACCGAATGGCAATTGCTGCAAACGGACCCGGGCAACCCCCTGTCGGGCATCCTCGAAAATGGCGGCGCCGCGCCGGCCGGAAACAATGCCCGGTCGATCATTCGCCGCTATGAATTCTACGCCTTCACAGGGATTTACGACGCGGCGTCGCACGAAGCGCAGTTTGCGTCAGGATTTGGCGATTCCAATCCCGGGCCCGGCGATGTCGGCAACTTCATCGGGGCGCAGAATGCCGCGTTGAACTTTGCCGCCGCCGCTGGCGTCGGATCGGTGCCGGAGCCGGCGAGCTGGGCGATGATGCTGATCGGCTTTGGCGGCATCGGCGGCCTCAGCCGTGTCCGCCGCCGGTTGCTTACCGCCTGAACCGCGTTGCCAGATACGCCGCCGGGTCGACCGGCGGCGTATCTCCCAGCAGCAGCGCCGCGCACAGGTCGCCCGCCGCGGGCGCCGTCTGGATGCCGAAGCCGCCCTGGCCGGCGCACCAGAACAACCCGTCGATCGCACCGTCCCAGCCGAACACCGGCAGGCGATCGGGGGCAAAGGTGCGCAGGCCGGCCCAACTGCTGTCGAGGCGGACAACGCGCACGCGCGCCGCCTTTTCGAACCGGTCGATGACGACAGCCAGGTCCATTTCGTCGGGCTGGACATCGTGCGGCACATCGGGCGTCTCGTCGTGCGGGCTCAGCCACAATTTGCCGGCGTCGGGCTTGAAGTAAAAGCGTTCGGCGGCATCCATGGTGATCGGCAGGTCGGCGGCCGGCGGCGGATCGATCGCCAGCACCGCCATCGTCCGGCGCAGCGGCACCAGCCCGCGTGGCCTCGCGCCGGCCAGCGCGGCAACACTGTCGGCCCAGGCACCGGCGGCGTTGACGACAGTCGTCGCCACGATCGGCCCGGCGCGCGTCTCCAGATGCCAGGCGCCGCGCTCCCGCGTTATCGCCGTCAGCTCGGCATCGCGGATCAATATGGGTTTCCAGGCCCCCTGCCCGCGCAGAAAGCCCTGGTGCAATGCGGCGACATCGATGTCGAAACAGCCGGGCTGGCGCACCCCGGCGGTGCGCCATTCGGGCCGCAGCATCGCTCCCAGTGGTGACGCCGCCAGCCATTCGGCATCGACCCGGGTGTAGGCGACCCCGCTGTGATCGAATTCCGCCGCCAGCGTCGCCAGCGCGCCGCCCGGAAACGCCGCGTCATCGGGTGGCGCCAGCATCACCGCGTCGCGCGAATGGAGCAGCGCCCGGTCGCAAAACCCCGGCGGCGGCGCATCGAAGAATGGCCGTGACGCCCGGGTCAACGGCACGATGCCGGGGCCGCCATAGCTTTCGACCCAGAAGGCGGCAGAGCGCCCGGTGGTGTGGTAACCGGGCTGCGATTCCATCTCGACCAGCGCCACCCGCAAACGGCCGCCGCTGCGCTGCCCCAGCGACCAGGCGAGGCTGGCGCCGGCGATCCCGGCGCCGATGATGGCGATATCGTAGGTCATGCCCCGGTTTCGAGGAAAGCCGTGACCCGCGCCAGCACCCGCGCGCGAATGTCGCTGGCCTCGCGCAGCAGTTCATGCCCGGCGCCGGGGATTTCTTCCAGCCGCGCGCCATGCATCTGCGCCAGCGCGCGGCGGGTGGCGGCGTTATCAACCAGGCCATCATGTTCGGGGATCAGGATCAGCATCGGCGTCGTGATCCGCTGCAGCATCGGCAGCGTGGCCGCCCCTTCGCCGGTGCCGCGCACCCCCAGCGGCGGCGAAAACAGCGCGCTGAGCGAACGGAAGCAATCATCGAGCCAGCCATAGGTGACACTGCCCAGCGCCAGCGCCGGCGTCTGCTGCACCCACCAGCCTTCATCGGCATAGCGATCGGGATCGCTGGTCAGCAGCCGCTGGCGCGCCGACCCCGCCGTCCCCACCACATAGGGCCCGCCGCCCGGAACGAACTGCCCGCCCCGCCCCGCCGCCACCGCCGCGCGTGCCAGCAGCCGCGCCAGCCGCGGCCCCAGCGGCCGCGCCATCACCCCGAGCATCGGCGACAGCAGCACGGCGCGGGTGAATTCGCCATTCTCGCCCGCCAGATGGCGCTGCAGCAAATGCCCGCCCATCGAGTGCGCGACGCCGAACCAGGGCCTTGGCAGGCTTTGCTGATACCAGCCGACAAGTTCATCGAGATCGGCAAGCCAGGTATCAAAGCCCGGGCTATGCCCCTTCATCGCCGTATCGCCGACCCGCCCCGACAGGCCCTGGCCGCGCCAGTCGAAACTCGCCACGCCCCAGCCGGCATCGACCAGATCGTGAAACGTCTCGGCATATTTTTCGAGGAAATCGCCGCGGCCGGTAATGAACAGGATCGATCCCGGGCCACCGGCGCGCCCCGGCCACAGCGCCGTCCGCACCGGCCAACCATCGCGCAGCGGCCGCATGGCGATGGTGCCGCCCGCCGGCAGTGTACGCCTGCGGGCGATGTCGCTCACGCCGCGACCGCTTCGGGATCGGCGACAGGATCGTCGCGGCCACGCAGCCGCCGCGCCGGCACCGCCAGCGTCACCAGGAACGCCAGGCCAAGGATCGCCAGCGCCACCGGAAACAGCCGCTCGATCGACAACGCAAAGCTCGCCTTCAGCCCGGCTTCGGCGCGCGCCGCCGCCGCTGTGTCGGCCACGCCGCGCGCCGCCAGCGCCGCCTGCAGCGCGTCGCCATCCATCGCCAGCTGCTGCGCCCGCGACAGGTCGAGCCGTTCGCCCGCCGCTGCCAGCTGCGGCACCCGCGCCTGCAATTCGCCGGCCAGCTGATAGGTCAGCAGCGCGCCGAACACCGCGACGCCGACGGTCGCGCCGATCTGCCGGCAGAATTGCGCCGACGCGGTGGCGACGCCGGTGCGGGCATGGCTGACCGCGCTCTGGATTGCCAGCGTGTACATGCCCTGCGCCGGCCCCAGCCCGATGCCAAGCGCCAGCAAATTCAACGACAACAGCCAGCGCGGCGTATCGGGCGTCATCTGCGTCAGCACTGCCAGCGCCACCAGCGACACCGCGCTGCCGCCAACGATCACCGGCTTGTAGGCCTGGGTCTTGCGCGCCATCCGCCCCGCCACCATCGATCCGATCAGCACGCCGAACAGCAGGGGCAGCATGGCAAAGCCGCTCTGGCTCGCCGACAGGCCGCGCACCAGCTGCAGGTACAGTGGCAGGAACATCGGCACGCCCATATAGCCAAGGTTGACGAGAAACAGCGCCAGATTGGCGCGCGCCACCACCGGATCGTTGAACAGATCGAGCGGCACCACCGCCCAGCTTTTGCCGCGCGACACCGCGATGAACGCCGCGAACGCCAGTACCGCGGCGATGAAGCCCAGCACGATCCGCGGCTGGCCCCAGCCGGAACCCTGCCCTCCCCAGCTCAACGCCAGCAGCAGCGGCACCGCGCTGGCGACGATCAGCACACTGCCCAGCCAGTCGATGCGCGCATCGGCGCCGCGATGGCCGGCCGGCAGCTTGGTCAGCAGGATATACAGCGCCACCGCGCCAAGCGGCAGGTTGACGTAGAAAACGAACCGCCAGCCCGAGACCAGATGCCCCATCACCATCGTCGTCGCATGATCGGTCAAAAAGCCGCCGAGGACCGGCCCGGCCAGCCCGGCCAGCCCGAACATCGCGCCGAACAGCCCGGTATATTTGCCGCGCTCTGCCGGCGGCGCGATATCGGCGACGGTGGCAAAGGCGCCGGTGGTCAGTGCGCCCGCCCCCAGCCCCTGCAGCGCGCGAAACGCGATCAGCTGGTTCATGCCGTCGCCCAGCAGCGGTACCCCGCCGAATTCACCCGCCAGCCCGCACAGCATGGACCCAATCAGGAACATGATGACGCCGAACACCAGCACCGGCCGCCGGCCATAGAAATCGCCCAGCTTGCCATAGATCGGCACGGTGACCGTCGACGTCAGCAGATACGCCGTCCCCACCCAGGCGATGCGGTCGAGCCCGGCGAGTTCCTTGACGATGCGCGGCATCGCGGTTGCAACAATGGTCTGGTCGAGCGCCGACAGGAACAGCACGATCAGCACCGCCCCCAGCGCAACGCGCCGTTCGGATGCAGAATATTGATGCGGGATCGTGGCGGCCGTCATGATGCGCGGCGGGGATAGCGCGCGGCAGGCCTGCGGTCGACTCCTGTTGTCAAGCGTTGGGGCTGCGGGCAAGACAGTGCCAGCAGGAGAGACACCCCATGACCTATACGCTCGATCCGCAACTCATCATCGCCGCGGTCGTCGCGCTGATCCTCGGGCTCATGCTCGGCCTCGCCGTGCGCGCGCCGTTGAAGCGCAAGACTGCCGTGCTGTCCGAACGCAACGACGGGCTGACGCGCGAACGCGATACGGCCTTTGCCGAACGCGACCGGCTGGCAGTCGAATTGAAGGCGCGCGAGGCGCAGATCCGTCCGTTATCGGATGAAGTCGACAAGCTGCGCCGCGATTTCGCCCGGGCGCGCGCCGGCAACGAAGCCGCCGCCATCCCCGACGGCGTGCGCAGCGTCGATCCGCTGGCGCTCGAACAGCTGAAGGGCGTCGGCCCGAAGTTCGCCGACAAGCTGCGCGCCGCCGGCATCACCCGCATCGACCAGATTTCGGGCTGGAGCGGGGCCGATGTCCAGGTCATCGACGGCCAGATGGGCGATTTCCGCGGCCGCATCGAAGGCGATCGCCTCGTCGAACAGGCAAAACTGCTGACCGAGGGCCGCTACACCGAATATGAGACGCTGTTCGGCAAGCTTGGCGGCTGATGCCTGGCTGGACGAAGCTGGTCACCGGCCTTGCTGCCTGCCACCTGCTCGCCACCGCCGCCTTCCTGTGGCAGCGCCAGACGCTGATGGCGGTGCTGGGAGCCGAGGCGGCGGCGGTGCTGATCGCCAATGGCGTCGGCGACGGCGCGGCGCGCTGGACCGATGCCGAGGGCCATGCGAGCCGGCTGGCGCGGCTGTCGGGCACCGCCGATGCCGCGACGCGGGCGCGCATCGCGGCGCAGCTCGCGGCGCGGCCGGGCATCGCCGGCGTGGTGTGGCAGGACCGGCGATGATCTGGCTGCTCGGCGAAATCTGGGCCTGGGTTGCAGCGGCGTTCGTCGTCGGGCTGCTGACCGGCCGCTGGATCTGGCGCAAGTGACTTCCTCTCCGTTGACGCTTCGCGTCGCCTAACGGCTGCGGGGAGGGAGTGGGTCAGCCCTTAGCCCGCAATGCCGCCTGCGCCGCCGCCAGCCGTGCGATCGGCACGCGGTACGGCGAGCAGCTGACGTAATCGAGGCCCAGTTTCTCGCAAAACGCGATGCTCGCCGGGTCGCCGCCGTGTTCGCCGCAGATGCCGAGCTTCACCCCCGGCCGCGCCGCCCGGCCGCGGGTCGTCGCGATCTCGACAAGTACGCCGACGCCTTCCTCGTCGATGCCGACGAACGGATCACGCGGGTAGATGCCCTGTTCGACATAAGGCCCCAGGAACCGCGCCGCATCGTCGCGGCTGATCCCGAGTGCCGTTTGCGTCAGGTCGTTGGTGCCGAAGCTGAAGAATTCGGCGAATTCGGCGATGTCGCCGGCGCGCAGCGCAGCGCGCGGCAGTTCGATCATCGTGCCGACGAGATAATCGAGCGTCCGCCCAGTTTCGGCGAACACCTGGGCCGCCTCGGCATCGATGACCGCCTTGGTGATTTCCAGCTCGCGCGCCGTCGCGACGAGCGGCACCATGACTTCGGGCACCACGGCCTCGCCGGTATCCTTGGCCACGGCAACCGCGGCTTCGAAGATCGCGCGCGCCTGCATCGCATAAATTTCGGGATAGGTGATGCCGAGCCGGCAGCCGCGGTGGCCGAGCATCGGGTTGAATTCATGCAGCTCCCCGATGCGCCGGCGCACGGTGGCAACCGACAGACCAGTGGCCGCGGCGACATCGTCATAGCCGCCATCGTCGTGCGGCAGGAATTCGTGCAGCGGCGGATCGAGCAGGCGGATCGTCACCGGCAGCCCGGCCATGACACGGAAAATGCCTTCGAAATCGCTGCGCTGTTCGGGCAGCAATTCCGCCAGCGCCGCCGCGCGGCCCTTGCCGTCTTCGGCGAGGATCATGCGGCGCACGCTGGTGATGCGGCTGGGCTCGAAAAACATGTGCTCGGTGCGGCACAGCCCGATGCCTTCGGCGCCGAAGCCGCGCGCGGTGCGGCAATCGGCCGGCGTTTCGGCGTTGGTGCGCACCTTCAGCCGGCGATGGCGATCGGCCCAGATCATCAGCGTGCCGAAATCGCCGGCGAGTTCGGGCTCCACCGTCGCCACTTGGCCGAGCATGACCTCGCCGGTGCTGCCGTCGAGCGTGATATGGTCGCCCTCGTTCACCGTGCGGCCGCCGACGCTCATCATCCGGCCGTGGAGATCGATGGCGAGGCTGCCGGCGCCCGAAACGCACGGCCGCCCCCTGCCGCGCGCAACGACCGCGGCGTGGCTGGTCATGCCGCCGCGCGCGGTCAGGATGCCCTTGGCGGCGTGCATGCCGTGAATGTCTTCCGGGCTGGTTTCGGTGCGCACGAGGATGACCGCTTCGCCCAGCTTGGCGCGCGCTTCGGCCACATCGCTGTCGAACACCACGGCGCCCGATGCCGCGCCCGGCGACGCCGGCAGCCCGCGCGCGATCACGTCGCGCGGCGCCTTGGGATCGAGCGTCGGATGGAGCAGCTGGTCGAGCGCCCCGGCCTCGACGCGCAGCACGGCCTCGGCTTCGGTAATCAGCCCTTCGTTGGCCATGTCGACGGCGATCTTCAGCGCGGCCTTGGC
>JBBQKM010000032.1:0-14455 GCA_038326915.1 Sphingomonadales bacterium | reverse complement strand
CCAGAGCTTTCGCTTTCCGCGTTTCTTTGTCACCGCGCCCGCCCCCTGCCCCTATGTGCCCGGCCGCACCGAGCGCAAGGTGTTTGCCGAGCTGAAAGGTCCCGAGGCCGGCGACATGAACGAGGCGCTGGGGCGCATCGGCTTCCGCCGCAGCCAGAATGTCGTCTATCGCCCGAGCTGCGATTTCTGCCAGGCGTGCATTTCGGTGCGCGTTGTCGCCCAGCAGTTCAAGCCGTCGACGACCCAGCGCAAATTGCTCAAACGCCACGCCGATCTCGAGGTCCACGCCTGCGAACCCTGGTCGACCGAGGAACAATGGGCGCTGCTGCGCCGCTATCTTGCTGCGCGCCACCCGGTCGGCGGCATGGCGGCGATGGACGGGCATGATTATGCCGACATGGTCGAACAATCGCCGGTCGATACCGTTGTCGTCGAATATCGCGAGCCCTCGGTCGATGGCCGCCCCGGCCGGCTGGTCGGCTGCTGCCTGACCGACAAGCAATCCGATGGCCTGTCGATGATCTACAGCTTTTACGAGCCCGAAAGCCCGACCCGGCGCGGACTGGGCAGTTTCATCATCCTCGACCACATCACCCGATCGGCGCGCGCCGGCCTGCCCTATGTCTATCTCGGCTATTGGATCGAAGGCTGCGACCGCATGGCCTACAAGCGGCATTTCCAGCCGGCGGAGGCGTTGCTCGCCGGCGTGTGGAAAGCGATGAAGTGATTCCCTCCCCGCAGGGGGGAGGGAGGTTAGAGGCCCGCGCGCGCCATCAGGTCCGCCGTCGACGCATCGAAGCTGCCAGCGCCGCCCGCCATCACCGCCGTCGCCATTTCCTTGCCCAGTTCGACGCCCATCTGGTCGAACGGGTTGATGCCCATCACGACCGCTGCGGCGAACGTCCGGTGTTCGTAAAAGGCCAGCAGCGCCCCCAGCGTCATCGGATCGAGCCGATCGAGCAGGATCGTCGCCGACGGCCGGTTGCCCGGAAAGGTCTTGGCCGCCGCCAGCGCGCGGTCGCCGCCGGTCAGCGCCAGCGCCTCGTCAAGGCTGCGCCCCTGCATCAGCGCGGCGCCTTGGGCGAAGCAATTGGCGAGCAGCTGGCGGTGGTGCGTCGCCGGCAGGCGATGGCCGGGCTCGCGCACCGCGACGAATTCGACGGGGCCGACGACGGTGCCCTGGTGGAGCAGCTGGAACACCGCGTGCTGGGCATCGGTGCCGGTGCCACCCCAGGTGACCGCCGCGGTCGGTGCCTCTACGGCCACGCCATCGCGGGTGACCGACTTGCCGTTCGATTCCATCTCGAGCTGTTGCAGGAACGCCGGCAGCAGCCGCAGCCGCTCGTCATAGGCAAAGACAGCGCGGGTGCTCTGGCGCTGGTAGCGCGCCGCCCAGACATCGAGCAGCCCGGCGAGCAGCGGCGCGTTGCGATCGGCGCGGGTGTCGCGGAAATGCGCGTCCATCGCACTGGCACCGGCGAGCAGCTGTTCGAACGCCGCCCAGCCGCAGCGCAGCGCCAGCGGCAGGCCGACGGCGGACCATAACGAATAGCGGCCGCCGACGCTTTCGGCGAACGGCAGCACCGCGCCGGCACCCCAGGCATGGGCCTTGTCGGGCGCCGCCGTGACCGCGGCGGTGCGTGCCGCCGGGTCGGCGATGCCGGCGCCGCGCAACCAGTCGAGCGCCGAGGCGGCATTGGTCATGGTTTCGGTGGTGGTGAAGGTTTTCGACACGACGATGATGCGGGTGCGCTGTGGATCGCATTGCGCGATGGCGCGGGCCAGCGCCTCGCCGTCGATGTTGGATACGACATGGATGCGCGGGCCGTCACCGTCACGCCCCAGCGCATCGACAAGCAGCGCCGGCCCCAGCGCCGATCCGCCGATGCCGATATGGAGGACGTCGCTGACCGCCTCGCCGCGCCACTGCGCCGCCAGCGCACCGAGCGCGGCATGGCCGACATTGGCAGTGACGATATCGGCCCAGGCGCCGGTGCCGCGCTCGGCGACATGCGTGGCGGCGCGGCCTTCGCTGGGGTTCACCACCTCGCCGGCGAACAATTTTGCCCGCCAGCCGGCGAGATCGGCTTCCTTCGCGAGGCTCAGCATGGCGGCGACGACCTCGGCGCTCGCCGACAGTTTCGAGAAATCGAAATGCAGCCCGGCGACATCGAGGCTAAGCGCTGCCAGCCGCCCGGGTTCGGCGGCGAACAGGCTGGCGATCGGGGCCGGTGCGAGGCGGCGGAGCTGGCTGTCGGCGGTCGTCATGCGCCCGACCATGGCCGATGATCGTGAAGAGTCCAAGACGGCGCACCGGCCTCTCGTCTTCGGAAACACTTGACCGCGCGCGCCGGCAGCGTCAGGCCAGCCGCGTCATGTCGACCAGCCTGTCCGAAATCCGCGCCCAGCACATGGCGCGCAGCGCGCGCCAGAAGGCGGCGGTGAGCAGCGGCGTGCGGCTGCTGGCGACGGCCGCGCTGATCGCTCTGGGCCTGCGCACCTTTGTCTATGAACCGTTCAACATCCCGTCGGAATCGATGCTGCCGCGGCTGCTGATCGGCGACTATCTGTTCGTCGCCAAATGGCCCTATGGCTATGGCCGCTATTCGCTGCCGCTCGGCCTGCCGCTGTTCGAAGGCCGGATTGCCGGGGCGCTGCCGGTGCGCGGCGACATCATCGTTTTCAAGACGCCGCGCGACAACCGCACCGATTTCATCAAGCGCGTCATCGGCCTGCCCGGCGACCGGGTGGCGATGGCGGATGGCCAGGTCATCCTCAACGGCGTGCCGATCCCGAAACGCCGCACCGGCGATTTCATCGTGCCTGCCAACGACGGCTGCGATTCCGGCCCCGGCCGGCCCGATTTCCGCACCCGCGACGCCGCCGGCGCCAGTGTCTGCCGCTATCCGGCGTTCACCGAAACATTGCCCGATGGCCGCAGCTTCAGCGTCATCGACCAGATTGCCGGCGATGTCCGCGACACGACACCGCCCGTCACGGTGCCCGCCGGCCATGTTTTCGTGCTTGGCGACAATCGCGATGATTCGGCCGACAGCCGCTTCAGCATCGCC
Organism: Sphingomonadales bacterium; assembly: GCA_038326915.1. Classification (GTDB taxonomy): domain Bacteria; phylum Pseudomonadota; class Alphaproteobacteria; order Sphingomonadales; family Sphingomonadaceae; genus Sandarakinorhabdus. The sequence continues at coordinate 11,384 of JBBQKM010000032.1, read as the reverse complement.
GAAGGCGGCGTTGGCATGGTGCCGCTTGCCAATATCATCGGCCGCGCCGACCGCATCTTTTTCTCGATCGCGCCGGGGCCCGGCCTCGTCCTGCGCCGCGATCGCATCGGCAAATCGCTTTGAGCCACAGCGACGCCGACCTGCGCACCTGGGCCACTGCCCGGCTGGGGCATGACTTCGCCGATATCGGCCTGGTCCGCCGCGCGCTCACCCACAACAGCATGGGCCAGGGCGCCAACAGCTACCAGCGGCTCGAATTCCTCGGCGATCGCGTCCTTGGCTGCGCCGTCGCTGCCTGGCTGTACGGCGCGCACGACGAAGCCGAGGGCAAGCTGACGGCGCGGCTGCACGCGCTGGTCGAAGGCCCGGCCAATGCCGAGGTGGCGCGTGCACTGGGCGTGCCCGACATGCTGATCATGGAACCCAGCGCCCGCGCCAAGGGGCTGCATCAGGGCGACAATGTGCTTGGCGATGTCGCCGAGGCACTGGTCGCGGCACTGTTCATCGATGGCGGCTGGGCGATCGCCGAAGTCTTTGTGCGCCGCGAATGGCAGCGGTTGCTCGATGCCGGGCCGCGGCTGCTCGCCGACCCCAAATCGCGGCTGCAGGAATGGGCGCTGAAACGCCGCCGCGGCATGCCCATCTATGCCGTGGTCGATCGCCAGGGCCCCGACCATGCGCCGCGCTTTACCATCGAGGTGCAGGTGCGCGGCGAAACCCCCGCGCGCGGCGCCGGCGCCAACAAGCAGGAGGCCGAAAAGGCCGCCGCCGAAGCCTTGCTTTTGAAAGTTCCGAAATGAGCGACGACACCCCCACTGAAACCCGCTGCGGCTCGGTCGCCGCAGAGCCGCGTTGCGGCTCAATAGCCATCGTCGGCGCCCCCAACGCCGGCAAATCGACGCTGACCAATGCGCTGGTCGGGCAGAAGGTCGCGATCGTGTCGGCCAAGGTGCAGACGACGCGCACCCGGCTGATCGGCATCGCCACCGAAGGCGTGGCGCAGCTTCTGCTTATCGACACGCCGGGCATTTTCGCACCGCGCCGCCGCCTCGATCGCGCCATGGTGCGCGCCGCCTGGGAAGGCGCTGAAGGCGCCGACCTGATCGCCTTTGTCGTCGATGCCAAGACCGGCTTTCGCGACGATGCTACGGCGATCCTCGAAAGCCTTGGAAACCGGCCCGAACCGAAATTGCTGGTGCTCAACAAGGTCGATATCACCGCCAAGACGCGGCTGCTCGAACTCGCGGCGCATGCCAACGCCTTTGCCGCCTTCAACGACACCTATTTCGTGTCGGCCGGCACCGGCGACGGCGTGGCCGAGCTGAAATCGGCGTTCGCCGCGGCGATGCCTGTTGGCCCGTGGCATTTCCCCGAGGATCAGCTGACCGACGCCACGACCCGGCTGATGGCGGCCGAGATCACCCGCGAGCAGATCTACAACCAGCTCCACGCCGAACTGCCCTATGCCAGCGCTGTCGAGACCGAGAAGTGGGAGGAACGCCGCGACGGCAGCATCGCCATCCACCAGCAGATCCTTGTCGAACGCGACACGCAACGCGCCATCGTGCTCGGCAAGGGCGGTTCACGGCTGAAGGAAATCGGCACGCTTGCCCGCGCCGGGATCGGCGAACTGACGGGGAAAAAAGTCCACCTGTTCCTGCACGTCAAGGTCAAGGAAGACTGGTCGGAAGACCGCGCCGTCTATCGCGATGTCGGGCTCGACTGGGTCGATTGAGCGCGCACGTCAGTGCGCGAGCCCACGTGCCCGGCGCCTGCGGCGGGGCGGCTGCACGGCGGGCTTTTTGGACCAGCGGTCGCCATTGTCGCCATTGGAACCATCGCCGATGATCGAAAACAACAGGTTGGCCCCACGCGAATAGTCGTCGGTAACGATATCGGTCTCGGGTGCGGTCCAGACCAATGCCAGCCCTGCCCGGTTGTTCGGATCGATTCTGACCTGCAACATCGCGGGTTACCTCCAAATGGCGTGGCTGTTTACTGTTTCGCCATCATTTCGTGTCGCGCCGATGCGGGCAACTTCCCATGGGGATTACCACTTTGGTGGTAGCCATAGTCTGAACATGGTGCTGGTCACCAACGGCTTGCCGCCGGTATAGCCAAGTCATGCACCTGGAGACCGAGGCCATCGTCTGCGCCGTGTTGCCCCATGGCGAGCATGGTGCCGTCGTCCGCTTCCTCACCCCCGCCAACGGCCTGGTCGCCGGCTATGTCCGCGGCGGCCGGTCGAGCCGGTTTCGGCCTGTGCTGCAACCGGGCAACGCCGTCGCGCTCTCGCTGCGCGCCCGGGTCGATACGCAGCTCGCGGCAGCGACGGTCGAACTGACACAGGCGCGCGCTGCACTGGCGACGAGCGGCGTCGCGCTGGCCGCGCTCGACTGGCTGACGGCGTTGACCGCCACTGCCCTCGCCGAGGATGACCCGCACCCGGCGCTTTACGCAGGTCTCGATGCGCTGGTCGCCGCCATTGCCGCCGGCGCCGATGCGCTGGCGCTTGGCGAAGGCGTCGTCCGCTATGAATATCTGGTGCTGGCGGAACTCGGTTTCGGCATCGATCTCGGCGCCTGTGCCGCCACCGGCGCGACCGCCGATCTCGCCTATGTGTCGCCCAAATCGAGCCAGGCGGTGTCGCGCGGCGCCGGGCTGCCCTATGCTGGCAAGCTGTTGCCGCTGCCCGGCTTCCTGATCGGCATCGCGCCCGCCGACGCCGCGGCGATCCACGACGGGCTGACACTCACCGGGCATTTCCTCGAACGCGAGGTGCTATCTCGCCGGGGCCGCGATGTGTTCGCGGCGCGGGAAAGGCTGGCGAAACGCCTGCCCGCACGCTAATCGACATCATGGCCATAACCACCGCAGATCCGCCCGAAAACCGCATCCTCGATACCCCGTTCGATACCGCGCTCGGCGATCGCTATCTCGTCTATGCGCTGTCGACGATCACCGCGCGGTCGCTGCCCGATCTGCGCGACGGGCTGAAGCCCGTCCACCGTCGCATCCTGTGGGGCATGCGGCTGCTGCGCCTCGATCCGGGGTCGGCGTACAAGAAATCGGCGCGCGTCGTCGGCGACGTGATGGGCAAATATCACCCGCATGGCGACCAGTCGATCTATGACGCGCTGGTCCGGCTCAGCCAGGAATTCTCGCTGCGCTATCCGCTGATCGACGGCCAGGGCAATTTCGGCAATATCGACGGCGATAATGCCGCCGCCATGCGCTATACCGAGGCGCGGCTGACGCGCGCGGCGACGCTGCTGATGGACGGCCTCGACGAAGCCAGCGTCGATTTCCGCGCCACCTACAATGGCGAGGAGGAAGAGCCCGAGGTGTTCCCGGGCATGTTCCCCAATCTGCTCGCCAACGGGTCGTCGGGGATCGCCGTCGGCATGGCGACGAGCATCCCGCCGCACAATGCCGCCGAAGTGCTCGATGCTGCGATGGCGCTGCTCGAAAACAGCGACTTGACCGATGCCGACCTGTTGCAATGGGTAAAGGGCCCCGATTTCCCGACCGGCGGGATCTGCGTCGAGCCAGCCGCCAGCATCGCCGAAAGCTCTGCCACCGGCCGCGGCAGCTTCCGGCTGCGGGCGCGCTGGCGCCGCGAGGATCTGGGCCAGGGCATGTGGCGCATCGTCGTCGAGGAAATCCCCTACCAGGTCGTCAAGGGCAAGCTGATCGAGGCGCTGGCCGAGCTGGTCAACGAGAAAAAGCTGCCGATCCTCGGCGATATCGACGACGAATCGGACGAAAAGGTCCGCATCGTCATCGAGCCGCGGTCGCGCAACGTCGACCCCGCCGTGCTGATGGAAAGCCTGTTCAAGCTGACCGACCTCGAAGTCCGCGTGCCGCTCAACATGAACGTCCTCGATCATGGTCGGCCGGGCGTGCTGTCGCTGAAATCGGTGATCGCCAAATGGCTGGTGCACCAGCGCGAGGTGCTCGTCGCGCGCTCGCAATACCGGCTGGGCAAGATCGACGCCCGGCTCGAAATCCTCGGCGGCCTGCTCAAGGCCTATCTCAACCTTGACGAGGTCATTCGCATCATCCGCGAGGAGGACGATGCCAAGGCCGGCCTGATCGCCGCCTTCGACCTGAGCGACACCCAGGCCGAGGCCATCCTCAACATGCGGCTGCGATCGCTGCGCAAGCTCGAGGAGTTCGAGATCAACAAGGAGAACAAGGCGCTGACGCTGGAGGCCAAGGGCCTGCGCGGGCTGATCGGCAGCGCCGCCGAACAGACGGCGCGGCTGCAGACCGAGCTGGCGGCGATCCGCGCGCTGTATGGCCCGGCGACCGAGATCGGCATGCGCCGCACCACCATCGAGGCCGCCCCCAACGTCAAGCTGATCACGCTCGAGGAGATGATCGACAAGGAGCCGCTGACCATCATCGCCAGCCAGAAGGGCTGGGTGCGCGCGATGAAGGGCCATATCGACCTGACCGCCGGCGATGCCATCAAGTTCAAGGAAGGCTTTGGCCCGGCCTTCGCCTTCCACGCCCATACCACCGACAAGATCATGGTCGCCGCCAGCGACGGGCGTTTCTACACGCTGGCGCCCGACAAATTGCCCGGTGGGCGCGGTTTCGGCGAACCCCTGCGGCTGATGATCGACCTGGGCGAAGGCACCGAGATCGTCGCGCTGGCGGTGGCGAAACCCGATGCCAGGCTGCTGCTTGCCGCCAGCGACGGCCGTGGTTTCGTCGTGGAGGCCGCCGATGTGCTCGCCGAAACGCGCAAGGGGCGCCAGGTCGTCAACCTCAAAACCGGCGCGAAACTCGCCATCGTGCGCGCCATCCCGGCCGCCGACGACATGATCGCGGTGATCGGCGACAACCGCAAACTGCTGGTCTTCGACCTTGCCGAACTGCCGGTCATGGGGCGTGGCCAGGGCGTCGCGCTGCAGCGCTACAAGGATGGCGGGCTGGCCGATGCGCGCAGTTTCGTGATGGCCGAGGGGCTGAGCTGGGCGATGGGCGGCACCACCGCGCGCACCCGCACCGAAAGCGACCTGACCTTCTGGAAGGGCGCGCGCGGCAGCGCCGGCCGGTTGCCGCCGACCGGATTCCCGCGCGACAACCGGTTCTGACATGGTGCCGCTGCGGCTGTTGACCCCCGCCGACGCCGCGGCCTTTCGCGACATCCGGCTGGCCGGGCTGGCGGCCGATCCACGCGCTTTTTCGGCGGCGCTGGCCGACGAGGCGCAGCATGATATCGACTGGTTCGCGAAACGGCTCGCCGACAGCCAGGTCTTTGCCGCCGATGCCGGCGGCCGGTTGCTGGGCGTCGCCGGGCTGGCGATCCCGGCGGGCGCCTATAAACGCCACAAGGGCTTATTGTGGGGCGTGTTCGTCCGCGCCGAGACGCGCGGCCAGGGGATCGGCGCCCGGCTGGTCGCGGCGGTGATCGACGCGGCGCGCGACCGGGTCGAGGACCTCGTGCTCGGCGTCGGCACCTACAATGATGCGGCGCTGGCCACCTATCGCCGTGCCGGCTTCATCGAAACCGGCTTCGAAGCCCGCGCACTGTGCATCGACGGGCAGTATGTCGATGAAATCACGATGACCTTGGCGTTCATGCGGCGGTGACCGGACCACAAAGCCGCAGGGGTCTCGCCAACCGCGGCCGGGCGAGTTAACGTCACCGCATGGTTGCAGCTGTCTTCGCCTTCGTCCTGTTGCTCTTCGCCTTTGTCGGCTGGGTGGCCTATGTCGCCTATCGCGACCCGGCGGGCATTTTCCGCCCTAAGGTGCGCCCGCCCGAGGATGACGAACCGCCGGCGGCATAGCGCCCGGCGCCCGGCCCCATGGTCATCGCCATCATCATATTGGCGGTGTTGCTGACCCTGCTGATGTTCCGCCCGCGGCGCGCCGCCGATACCCGGTCGCGCCCGTTCGAACCGCGCTATGATGACCGCAACGGCAGCGATGTCGGCGAATCGCCAGCCATAAGGTGGCGGGGCGGCGAAACCACCGCGGCAAGCCTGATCGATCCCGACGGCGATGATTTCGGTGGCGGCGGCGGCGATGATTTCACCGGCGGCGGCGGCGATTTCGGTGGCGGCGGCGCCAGCGGCGACTGGAGCGACAGCAGCGATTCCGGTGGCGATACGAGCAGCGACTGAGCAACACGCCGACACCGGAACACCCCCGAAACAGCTTGTAGCGCCTCCCGACATGATATAATTATGATATCATGTTTACAGGAGACACCATGTCCGACACCATCCCCCACCAGGCCAGCCGCGAAGTCCGCGGCGGCGGCAGCAACGGCTTTGTCATGCTGGCGTTGCTGGCGTTCGTGATCTTTGCCGAACTCGGCTCGCTGCTGATGCTCGCCGCCGGCGATGGCACCATGCTGCCGGTACTGATCGCCGCGACCCTGGCGTTCGCATTCATCATCCCCGGTTTCTACAAGATCCAGCCCAACGAAGCCGCCGCCATCACGCTGTTCGGCGCCTATCGCGGCAGCGACCGGGTGCCCGGCCTGCGCTGGACCTGGCCGTGGATGGGCAAGCAAAAGATCTCGCTGCGCGCCCACAATCTGATTTCGCAGACCATCAAGGTCAACGATCAGCGCGGCAACCCGATCGAAATCGCTGCCCAGGTCGTCTGGCGCGTCACCGATTCGGCGCAGGCGCTGTTCGATGTCGACGACTACATGGGCTTTGTCGCGGCGCAGATCGAGGTTGCGGTGCGCACCATCGGCGCGCGCTACCCCTATGACGATTTCGAACACAAGGAGGTGACGCTGCGCGGCGACCATGAACGCATCGGCGGCGAACTGCGCGCCGAGCTGATGGCGCGGCTGACCGTCGCCGGCATCACCGTCGACGAATGCGGCTTTACCCACCTCGCCTATGCCCCCGAAATCGCCGGCGCAATGTTGCGCCGCCAGCAGGCGGCGGCGGTGGTCGCGGCGCGCGAAACACTGGTGGCCGGTGCGGTCGGCATGGTCGAAATGGCGCTGGCGATGCTGAGCGAGAAGAAGGTCGTCGAGCTGGATGACGAGCGCCGCGCCGCGATGGTTTCGAACCTGATGGTCGTGCTGTGCGGCGAACGCGACACCCAGCCCGTGCTCAACACCGGCACGCTTTATCAATAGGCCGTGACCGCGCGCAAACCCTTTGCCCTGCGCCTCGATCCGGCGCTGCACGACGCCATCGAACGCGCCGCGACCACCGACCTGCGCAGCGTCAATGCCGAAATCGAAGTGCTGCTGCGCGAGGCACTGGCGCGGCGCGGCATCAAGGTGGCGATCAGCGCCATGCCGAAGCGCGGCCGGCCCAAAGGCTGAGCGCCAACCGGTCGTCGTGATTTCGCCACGCCCCGCACGAAGGGGAACCACGCGAGGTTGACGTGCATTAGCATTTCAACACTATCGAAAGTACAGGCGACTGGCGAAGGCCGGTGCCTTTGACGAACGTGGATGCCTCAGGTCCGCCGCGCCTCAAACACAGGGGGTCAGGTGGAACAGGCCTCAGGCAGCGGCGACGGCACGGTCAAGAAGGGCCGTGACCGTCGCCGTATCCTGCGGAAACCCCGCCGCCACCCACAGCCGTTCGAATGCCGCCAGCCGCTGCGCCACCGCCGGGCCAGGCGCCAGCCCGCGCGCCAGCAGGTCGCGGCCACCGACAGGCAGGCGCGGCCGCTGCCAGGCCATCAACGCGCCCATATCGGCCCCGGAATGCCCGGCGATCAGCAGGCGATCGATCACCGCTTCGGTGCCATCGCGCCAGGCCGCCGCCAGCACATCGCCGCCGTCGTGCGGTACCACCGCCAGCCGCAGCCGCGCGCGATCGGCATTCGACAGTCGCAGCCGCGACGCCACCGCCTCTGCCGCAGCGGCCGGCAGCAGCGCCGCCAGTCGCCGCCGCCAATCGCCGGCGATCCCGGCAGCGGCCTCTGCCGCGACGGTGCGCGCCAGCGCGGCGATTCCATCCGACGTGATCTCGGGCAGGATGGGCGCGAAAATGCCCTGTTCGCGCATCAGCGTCACGATCGGTACCGGATCGGTGACCGCCAGCAGCCCCTGCATTTCCCCCGACACACGTTCGCGCGACAGCGCCATCAGGTCGTTGGCGCGCAGCCGGCACGCCGCCAGCCCATCGGCATCGACAACGCCGGCAAAACGCGCCGAAAAGCGAAAGAAACGCAGGATGCGCAGATGATCCTCGGCAATGCGCTGCAACGGATCGCCGATGAAGCGCACCCGCCGTGCCGCAAGGTCATCGATTCCGCCAAAGAAATCGCTGATCACGCCGCCCGGCAGCGTCGCGTAAAGCGCGTTGATGGTGAAATCGCGCCGGCTGGCATCCTCGCGCCAGTCGTCGGTAAACGCGACTTCGGCATGGCGGCCGTCGGTGGTGACATCGCGGCGCAAGGTCGTCACCTCGGCCGTCAGCCCCGGCGCCACCGCCGTCACCGTGCCGTGCGCAAGGCCGGTCGGCACCGCCTTCAGCCCGGCCGCCTGCAGGCGTTCGATAACCTGTTGCGGGGTCAGCCGCGTCGCCAGGTCGATATCCTTGACCGCCTGCCCGAGCAGCACATCGCGCACCGCGCCACCAACGAGCCGCGTCGTGCCGGCATCGGCATCGAGCGCGCCAAGCAGCGTCATGCCGGACTTGCTCGCCGCCCAATCCTGTGCCGGCAGCATCACGCCAGCCGCCGCGACAGGTTGACGAGGATGCCGGCAGTGGCGCCCCAGATTTCGCGGTCACCATGGCGGATCACATAGAATTTGCGCTCCCGCCCCTGCCATTCGCCGCTGCGCACCTCGTGATTGGCAGGGTCGATGACATGGGCGAACGGCACATGGAACACCTCGGCGACCTCGCGCTCGTGCGGCATAAGCACCAGGCCCGGCGGCACGATGCCGACGACCGGCCGGATCGAAAAGCCGGTGCCGGTTTCGTAACTATCGAGCGTGCCGAGCACCTCGACATGGTGACGGCCCAGCGCCACCTCCTCCTCGGCCTCGCGCAGCGCCGCGGCGATGGCATCGTCGTCGTCGGGATCGATGCGGCCGCCGGGAAAGGCGATCTGGCCGGGGTGCCGCGTCATCGTCGTCGGGCGGCGGGTCAGCAGCAGTTGCGGCTCGGCCTCGTTGCTGACCGCGATCAGCACGGCGGCGGGCATCAGTTCGCGGCCGGGATCGGGCAAATCCCCCGACATATGGCCATCGCCGCGCCAGTAATCGCCCGGAGTGACGGCGCCGCTGGCCAGCAGGGCGCCGCGCAAGCGATCGATGGTCATGCCGGCATGAACGGGAAAAATGCGCCGTCGCTCCACAGGCCCGGCGGCTTTGCCGCCATTTCTGCTGTCGCCGGATTGCCAGCCTCCGCCAGCGCCAGATCGGCGAGCTGGTAGAAAACCGGCCGGTTGACCAGCGCCATCAGCCCGCCACGGACATGGAGATAGGGCCGCGGCGTGCCATCGGGCGCCGTGTCGACGCGCAGCACATTGTCGGGCCCGGCCGCAACCAGATCATCGGTGTTGAGGCGAAAGATGATGCGGCGGTCTGCGCCCGCGCCTTCGCTCGTCGCCTCGACGGCGATGAACGGCGCGTCCTCGACTTCGATGTCGAGCTTTTCGACCGGCGTCACCAGCACATGGCTGCCATCGGCCTCGCGCCGCAGTATCGTCGAGAACAGCTTGACCAGTTCCTTGCGGCCGATCGGCGAGCCTTCGTGAAACCAGGTGCCATCGGCGGCGATGCGCATGTGCGAGGGGCCGCAATGCGTCGGGTGCCACAAATGCACCGGCGGCAGCTTTGCATTGCCGAGCAGCGCCGCCAGCTCGGCCGGGGTGCGGCCGGCGGAATCGGTGGTGGGCGTGGTCATGTGACGTTCTTAAACCGGAGGGCGGCGGCATGGAACCGCCCGCGTCGCTGTATCAGGCGGCGCGTCGAACCCCGTCCCCGGCCTCGACCCAGGCAATGGCCGGCAGCGCCGCGGCATCGCCGCGCAGCAACAGCCGCGCGCGATCGACCGGGCCGGGCACGATCCAGCCCGCCGTGGCCGCCGCCGAAAAGCCGAACCGGCCGTAAAAGGGTGCGTCGCCGATCAGCAGCACCGGCGCGGCAGCATGGGCATCGACCGCCCCCAGCGCCGCCTGCATCAGCCGCGTTGCAATCCCCTGCCCCTGGGCGTCCGCCGCCGTCGCCACCGGGCCGAGCAGCGTCAGCGGCAGGATGGCGCCGGCAACCGTGCGCAGCTGCAGCGGCCAGCACTGGACCGAACCGACCAGCCGGTCACCATCGCGGGCGACGAACGACAGCGCCGCATCGGGCGCCGCGCCGTCGCGCAGCCGATAGGCGGTGCGGTTGCGCCGTGCCGGGCCGAAACGCGCGTCGAGCAGGGCATCGATGGCAGGCAGGTCAGCGGCCTGCGCGGGCAATATCTGGATCAAGGGGAGAGGAACTTTCCGAAGCGATGCAAAGGGGAAACGCCCGGCCACCCGATCGGTGGCAGGCGGTCAGCCTCATCGGCTCATCGGAACGATCATCATCATACTGGTACGGCCATTATCATGTGGCGACCTTCGGCGCAATGAACGGTCATTGGCCCTGCCGTGGCAGGAAACGCCCGGCCCAGGCCTGCGTCGGCTTGCCGGCCACCAGCACCGGTGTGCCGTTGACCCAGACGCGGTCGACCCCGGTGGCCAGCGCATTGGCATTTTTGACATCGCTGTGATCGGTGATCGTCGCCGGGTCGAACAGCACCAGATCGGCCACGGCGCCGGGCCGGATGACGCCGCGATCGGCAAAGCCCATGTGCGCCGCCGACAGGCCGGTCATCTTGTGGACCGCCTCGGCGAGCGTCAGCCGGTGCTGTTCGCGGACATAAAGCCGGAAAATCTTGGCGAACGATCCGGCGTTGCGCGGGTGGCGGCCCTGCATCAGCCCGTCGGAACAGATGTTGCTGTGGGGCCAGGCGATGAAATCGGCGACATCCGCTGGCGCCATCGCCGTGCCGATGACGCTTTCGACATTTTCGACTTCAGGGTGCGCGGCACCCCACGCCTCGGCTTCGCGGATGAGCGCGAGATAGGTGTCATAGGGGTCGGCCTTCCGCGCCGCAGCGACCTGCGCGATGGTTTGCCCTGCCAAGGCGGGTTCTGGGGCATAGCTGCCCAGCAGCATGCCTTCCGGCGTGCTCAGTTTGGTCAGTGCGAAGATCGCCGCCTCGCGATCGTTGAAGTTGCGCTTGGGCAACAGCACCGACAGTGTCGATTGCCAATATTCGTACGGGTAGACATCGGCGGTGACATCGATGCCGGCGGCGCGCGCCGCATCGAGTTTGGCAAGCACCGAATTTGCCTGCCCCCAGCGATCGACGATGGCGATCTTCATATGCGAAATCTGCACC
>JBBQKM010000031.1:0-14698 GCA_038326915.1 Sphingomonadales bacterium | reverse complement strand
GATTTCCCGCGCGGCAACCATGGCGACCTCATCCGATCGATCACCGGCCGGCTATGGCCGCTCGGTGGCCAGACGGCATTCGTTCCCGGCCACGGCCCGATGTCGACCTTTGCCGCCGAACGCCGCAGCAATCACTTCGTCGCCGATGCGGTGCTCGCCGACTGAAGCGCTGCGGCCAGGATCGGCTTTGCCACTTTCGACAGCGCCGCATAGGCGAATTCATTGGGGTGCAGGCCGTCCTTTGACCAGTCACGGTTCATGCCGCCGCCCTTGTCGGCCAGCCGGGCATGGTAATCGGCGTAGATATAGCCCTTGTCCGCTGCCAGTTGCCGCAACCAGCCGTTCAGGGCGACGACCTCGGCGGCCGGCCGCTGGTCGGGATAGAGCAGCAAGCGGTCGCACGGCAGCACCGATCCGATGATCACCGTCGCGCCCGCCGCCTGCGCTGCCGCCGCCATTGCCGCGATGTTGGCGCGCATCTCGTCCGAAGCAACGCCGTTGTTGCGGGCGATGTCGACGATACCCCCCATGATGTGCACCACCGCCGGGCGCAGGGCCAGCACATCGGCATCGAAACGCGCGCGCATGTCGGTCGTCGTCTGCGCGCCGCGGCTGCGATCGATGCGCGATTTGTCTTTGAAAAAACCCGGGTCACGCTGCGTCCAGAAATAGGTCGTCGAATCGCCGATAAAGACGATCCGGCGTTCATCGGGGCGCGGCGCGCCGAGCGCGGCATTCTGGGCGGCGAACATCGCCGTGGGCGGGGCCGCAGCCGGCGGTTCGGCGGCTGCCAGCGCCAGCAGCGGGAGCAACAAACGCAGCATCGTCATCGCGCAAGCCCTCCGGCGCCGTTCAATAGGTGACGGCGAGTACCAATGCCCATAGCGACAGGCCGACCATGATCGTCCAGGTTCCGGCGGTGCCAGCGACGCGCCAGCGGTTGGGGCCGCCCTGTGCCAAGCCGATGGCGTGCGCCGCGCGCACCGCGACCAGCGCGATGCCGGCAGCGTAAAGCGCCGGCGGCGATGTGGTATCTGACACTTCGATGGCGGCAATGAGGATCAGGCAGATCGGCACATATTCGGCGAAATTGGCATGGGCCCGGATGCGCGACAGCAGCAGTTCGTCACCGCCATCGCCAAGCGACACCCGCGCCGACTGGCGGATCTGGACGACCCGGAACGACAGCCAGACATACAGCAGGCCGCATAGTCCCGCCGTCATCAGCGTCACGATCATGCCCACCCAACCCCCGAAAGCTGCACCCAATGCCTAGGCGTGCAACCGGTCGCGGTCTAGTTCGTTTCGAAAGTTGCAGGGTTTCAAACAAGGAGAATGACGATGGACAAGGATCGTATCGACGGCATGGCCAACCAGGCCGGTGGCAAGATCAAGGAAGGCTTTGGCAAGCTGGTCGGCGACAAGAAGATCGAGACCGAAGGCCAGGCCCAGCAGGTCAAGGGCAAGATCGAAAGCGCCGTCGGCGGCGCCAAGGACACTGTCCGCGACGCGGTTGACCCCGATCGCGTCTGACGCCGGTCAGCGTCGAACATTTCCGGCCCTGCTGCGCCCCGCGCGGCAGGGCCGTTTGCTGTCAGGCGCCGGTGGCGACCTTCATCTGGCCCGGCGCCTTCTTGGCCATCAGCGCATAGCTGCGCTGGTACCATTTCGACCCCGGATAGTTGTTGCCGAGCACCGCCGCGGCCTTGCGGGCTTCTTCCGGGATACCCAGCGCCAGATAGCATTCGACCAGCCGGTGCAGCGCCTCGGGCGTATGACTGGTCGTGTCATAGCGATCGATTTCGGTGCGGAAGCGCGTGATCGCCGCCAGGTACAGCGCCTGGCGCTGGTAGAAGCGGCCGACCTCCATCTCCTTGCCGGCAAGGTGATCGCGCGCCAGATCGACCTTCAGCCGCGCATCGGCAGCATAGTCGCTGGCAGGATAGCGGCGGATCAGTTCGCCCAGCGCGTCCATCGCCTGCTGGGTGATGCGCTGGTCGCGATCGACGCCGGTGATCTGTTCATAATAGCTGATGGCGATCATGTAATAGGCATAGGGCGCCTCGCGGCTGCCGGGGTGCAGAGACAGGAAGCGCTGTGCCGAAGATACGCTCTCGTTGAAATCGCCGGCGACATAATAGGAAAAGGCGCTCATCAGCTGCGCCCTGCGGGCCCAGACCGAATAGGGGTGCTGGCGCTCGACCTCGTCGAATTGCGCGGCGGCAAGCTTGTACTGGCGCTTTTCGAGCGTCTGCTTGGCCACGAGGTAGAGCGTTTCGACATCGCGGGCGACGTAGCTCTGGTCCTTCTTGCCCTTGTTGTTGGCGCAGGCGGACAAGGCCAGCGTGGCAGCGAGGGCGACGATGACAGGGCGGAACGCGACGGAAACCTTCATGGCGCCAGCCTTAGCCCAAGCCATGCCCAGCGCCAAGCGCCGCCTTGCCCGCTTATCGCCCGCGGAACGCCACCTGGCCGAGCGCTTCCCACGGCCCGTCGCAATAGCGCCAGATGGCGATGGCGACGGCCTGGGTGACAAAGGGCTGGAACGCCGCCTCGAGCTGCGCCAGCGTGGCGCGCGCCCCCGCCGGCGTCACCTTGTTCTGCAGCGTCAGATGCGGCTGGAACCCGGCGCGGTCCTGCGGGATCAGCAGCGTGTCCCAGCCATCGGCGAGTTCGGCGCGGATGTCATCCAGCGCCGGCGCGCGCAGTTTCAGCGCCACGCCATAGCCGGTGAACTTCAGCCCGGTGACGGCAATGTCCGGCGGCGGCACCAGCGCGCACACTGCCTTCAGCCGGCGCCTGACCGCATCGAGCTCGCGGCCCGGCAGCTGGTGGAACAAGGATATGTGCGCCGGCACGCGGTTGAGCGCCGCCGGATAATGCGCCCGGCGCAGCGCCTCGAACCGCGCCTGCGCCGTGGGGGCCGCCAGCGCCGTCAGGATCAGCGGGCGGTGGTCGATCACATGTCCTGCGGGCGGCGCCTGATGACCATGTTGCGGATTTCGGTCATGTCCTCCATCGCAAAGCGCACGCCTTCGCGGCCCAGCCCCGAATCCTTGACCCCGCCATAGGGCATGTTGTCCACACGGTAGCTCGACACGTCGTTGATGACGACGCCGCCGACCTCGAGCGTGTCCCAGGCCTTGAGCATGTGGAACAGGTCGCGGGTGAATACCCCGGCCTGCAGCCCGAACTTGCTGTCGTTGACCTCCTCGAGCGCCGCGTCGAAATCGCTGAACCGCGAGAAGATCGCGACCGGGCCAAAGGCTTCCTCGCGATAGAGCTTCGCGGTGCTGGGCACGCCCTCGAGCAGGGTTGCCTCGAGCATCGCCCCGTCGCGCCCGCCACCGCACAGCAAGGTCGCGCCGGCGGCGCGTGCCTCGGCGATCCAGCCGTCGAGCCGGGCGGCTTCCTTCACATCGATCATCGGGCCGATGAAGACGTTCTCGTCGAGCGGATTGCCGCAAACAAGCTTTGCCGCCTTGCCGACGAGCAGCGCCTTGAACGCGTCGTAGACGGCATCATGGACGATGATGCGCTGTACCCCGACGCACGACTGGCCCGACTGGTAGAAGGCGCCGAACACCACGCGCTCGGCAGCGTCTTCCAGGTCGGCATCCTTGTCGATGATCACCGCGGCATTGCCGCCGAGTTCAAGGATGACCTTTTTCTTGCCCGCGCGCGCCTTCAGGTCCCAGCCGACATCGGGCGATCCGGTGAACGACAGGAGCTTCAACCGGTCGTCGGTGGTGAACAGGTCGGCGCCCTCGCGATGCGCCGGCAGGATCGAGAAGGCGCCCGGCGGAAGGTCGGTTTCGGCGAGCACCTCGCCGATGATCAGCGCGCCGAGCGGCGTGCGCGATGCCGGCTTCATCACGAACGGGCAGCCGACCGCCAGCGCCGGGGCGATCTTGTGCGCGGCAAGGTTCAAGGGAAAGTTGAAAGGCGACACGAAACTGCACGGCCCGATCGGCACGCGCTTCCACATGCCCTGATAGCCCCTGGCGCGCGCCGAAATGTCGAGCGGCTGGACCTCGCCGGTCATCCGCACGCTTTCCTCGGCAGCGATGCGGAAGGTGTCGATCAGCCGGCCGGCCTCGCCGCGGGCATCCTTGATCGGCTTGCCGGCCTCGATGCACAGCGCATAGGCGAGCTCGTCCTGGCGCTCGGTGAAGCGCTTGACGCAGTGCATCAGGACCGCCTGGCGCTCATAGGCCGCCATCGCCGCCATCGGCTTTGCCGCCTCGACCGCGGCGGCAATGCCGCGGTCGATGGTGGCCGCATCGGCCATCGCCACCCGCGTCGCGACCTCGCCGGTGAACTTGTCGGGCACCGCGAGGTCGGTGTTGGGCTGCTCGGGCTTGTTGGCCAGATACAGCGGGTAGGTGTCGCGCAGTTTCATGGCCGCAGCCCTTTCGTCAGACGTCGAGGACGACCTTGCCGGTGGCCTTGCGGTCCATCATCCAGCGAATCGCCGCCGGGCCTTCATCGAGGGTGAAATGCTTCGACACATGCGGCTTCAGCTTGCCGGCGTTGTACCACGCCAGCAGCTCCGCCATGTTCTCGCGGTGCAGCGCCGGCTCGGCCTGGGTAAAGGCGCCCCAGAACACCCCGACGATGCTGGCACCCTTGATCAGCGGCAGGTTGAGCGGCAGCGACGGGATCGCACCACCGGCAAAGCCGACGACGAGGTAGCGACCGTTCCAGGCAATGCCGCGGAACGCCGGTTCGGCAAAACGGTCGCCGACCGGATCATAGATGACATCGACACCCTTGCCGCCGGTCAGCGCCTTGATGCGGTCCTTGAGGTCTTCGGTGGCATAGTTGATCGTCTCGTCGGCGCCATATTGGCGGCAAAGCGCCAGTTTTTCGTCCGAGGACGCCGCGGCGATGACCTTGGCGCCCATGACCTTGCCAAGCTCGACCGCGGTCAGCCCGACCCCGCCGGCGGCGCCGAGCACCAGCAGCGTCTCGCCCGGCTGCAGCCGCGCGCGCTGCTTCAGCGCATGGTGCGAGGTGCCATAGGTCATGGTGAAACCGCTGGCGATGTCGAACGGCATGTCGCCGGGAATCGGCACCAGTTGCGCGCGATTGGCGACGACCTGTTCGGCAAAACAGCCATTGCCGGTCATCGCGACGACGCGGTCCCCGATTTTCAGGTCGGTAATGCCCTCGCCGATGGCATCGATGACGCCGGCGGCTTCACCCCCCGGCGAAAACGGCAGCGCCGGTTTGAACTGATAGAGGTTCTGGATGATCAGCGTATCGGGGAAATTGACCCCGGCGGCATGGACGCGAACGCGGGCCTGGCCCTTGCCCGGCTCGGGCGCCGCAATGTCTTTGACCACCAGTTTTTCCGGCGGGCCATGTTCGACGCACAGAACAGCCTTCATCGCGCACTCTCCCCGATAATTTCGGGCACCATAGCGGGGGCGATGCTGCTGTCCACCGCGCCCTGCAGCGCCGCGCCGAGCAATCGGAACTCCGCAGCGCGCGGGCTGCCCTGCCGCCACGCCAGCGCCACGGTGCGCGCCGCGCCCCCCGCCAGCGGCCGCGCGATCAGCCCGGTGCCGGCGATGATGCCGGCATCGAGCGCCAGTTTCGGCAACAGCGTCTGGCCCAGCCGCCCGGCGACCATCTGCACCAAAGTCACGAGCGACGTGCCGCGCGCCGACGGGTCGGCGCGCAGTTCGGGCCGCCCGCACACCGCCAGCGCTTGGTCCTTCAGGCAATGGCCATCCTCGAGCAGCAGCAGGTGCGAATCGTCGATGGCATCGGGGGCGACGGTCGGCGGCGGATCGATCATGTCGCCGGGATGGAAGACGAGAAAGAACGGATCCTCGAACAGCGGCATCGTGTCGACGGCGCCGCAATCCCAGGGCAGCGCCAGCAGCACGACATCCAGCGTGCCGCGCGCCAGCGCCTCGCAGGCGGCGTGGCTCATGTCCTCGCGCAGGTACAGCTTCAGCTCGGGATAGTCGCGGCGCAGGCCGGGCAGCACGCGCGGCAGCAGATAGGGCGCAATCGTCGGAATGACGCCCATCCGCAGCGGGCCGGCCAGCGGCGTACCGGCAGCGCGGGTCAAGCTGGCGAGCGCATCGGCCTCACGCAGCACGTCATAGGCCTTCGCAACGACCTGTTCGCCGAGCGGCGAGAAGCGCACGACGCGGCGGTTCCGCTCGACCAGCTGCACGCCGAGCAGGTTTTCCAGCTCGCGCAAGCCTGCGGACAATGTGCTTTGGGTCACGAAACAGGCATCGGCGGCGCGGCCGAAATGGCCATGGATATGAAGCGCGGTCAGATATTGCAGCTGCTTCAATGTGGGCAGGAAGGTCATGGCGGACTTATCGGCTCAGTCGATTTGTAACGTCAAGATTATCGATTGGATTTCTTGCCCGCGTGACGCCATGTCACCCTCGCGTCCACCGCAAGCAATCAAACCCCAGGAGCAAACCATGGCCCTCACTGTTGGCGATACCGTCCCGTCGTTCACCCTTCCCGTCCAGCAGGGCGTTGCCGCGCTGCCCGCCGGCGAAACGCTCGACATCACCACGGCCTATCCGGGCAAGTGGAAGATCCTGTTCTACTGGCCCAAGGATTTCACCTTCGTCTGCCCGACCGAAATCATCGGCTATGGCGATCTGAAGGGTGACTTCGAAGACCGTGACGCGGTGCTGATCGGCGCTTCGACCGACACCGATTTCGTCCACTTCGCCTGGCGCAAGTCCGACGAGCGCCTCGCCGCCTGCGATTTCCCGTGGCTGGCCGACAACAGCAAGCACCTCGCCGATGCGCTCGGCATCGTCGTGAAGGACGCCGGCGTCGCGCTGCGCGCGACCTTCATCATCGATCCGGAAAATGTCATCCAGCACGTCACAGTCAACGGCCTCAACGTCGGCCGCAACCCGGCCGAAACGCTGCGCATCCTCGACGCGCTGCAGACCGACGAGCTGTGCCCGTGCAACTGGACCGAAGGCCAGGACGTCCTGAAGCCAGCGGCCTGACACCTCTCCCGCTCGGGGAGAGGTCGGCCTCGGGCGCAGCCCGAGCCGGGTGAGGGCCGGCGTCAACCGCGCCTGCCCTCCCACAATCACCCTCACCCTCCCATCGCCTGAAGAGGCGATGGGCCCCTCCCTCTCCCCGAACGGGAGAGGGGAAAGGAATTCCCATGATCTTTTCCGAACTCGCCAAGACGCTGCCTGATTATGCCAAGGACCAGCGGCTCAACGTCAGCAGCCTGCTGTCCGAACAGCTGCTCAGCGACCAGCAGAAATGGGGCACGCTCGTCGCCGTTGCGCACGCCTGCGCCTACAAGCCGGTGATCGATGCCATCGAGGCCGAAGCCGCCGACAAGCTGACCCCCGAGGCGCTGAATGCCGCCAAGGCCGCTGCCTCGGTGATGGCGATGAACAACATCTACTATCGATTCACCTACATGGCGTCGCGGCCCGACTACAAGACGATGCCGGCCAAGCTGCGCATGAACGTGATCGGCTCGCCGGGCATCGAAAAGGCCGATTTCGAGCTGTTCTGCCTCGCCGTGTCGGCGATCAACGGCTGCGGCATGTGCATCGAGTCGCACGAAAAGGTGCTCGCCCAGCACAATGTCGGCACCGACAAGATCCAGGCCAGCGTGCGCATCGCTGCCGTCGTTCACGCCGTCGCCCGCACCCTGCAGGCGATCTGAACTCTGTTCAGCGGCCGGGTTCAGTCGACCCGGCCGCCGTCACGGGCCTGGCCGCCCTTGGGGATTTCGGCATCGACCGGCGTCGCCGGATCCTCGGCCAGTTTGCGCGCATCGTCCTTTGAAAAGTCCCGCCAGCGGTCGCGATCTTCATCGGGACCGGTTTCGGCAGCGCGGCGGGCAGCACCCGCCTCCTCGGCTTCCGACTCGGCGGGGTTTTCACCGGCCAGCGCCGGGCAAATGACATCGGCGCGTTCATAGCGTTGCGCCGCCTGCCCGCGTCCGCCCCAATCAAAGCGCATCGACCCGACTCCGTTGAAATACACGTTTGCCAGTGGAACGCCGCGGCCGCGGCGCCGTTCCATCCTCCGGCTGGCAAAGTCCGGCGAAACCGGGTAAGACTCAGAATAACGCGGTGAACCGTAAAGGCGGCCGCTCGGAGACCGATCATGGCGCTCATCGCCTATCTCGATTCGATCAAGTCGCGTGATCCCGCCCCGCGGTCACGCTGGGAGGTGCTGACCTACCCCGGCGTGCTGGCGCTCGGCCTGCACCGCGTCGCGCATGCGCTGTTCAACGCCCGGTTGTTCCTCGTCGCGCGCATCGTCAACCACATCTCGCGCTTCCTGACCGCGGTCGACATCCATCCCGGCGCCACCATCGGTCGCAATTTCTTCATCGATCACGGCTTTGTCGTCATCGGCGAAACCGCGGTGATCGGCGACAATGTCACCATCTACCAATGCGTGACGCTGGGCGGCACAGATCCCGCCAACGGCATCGCCGGCAAACGCCACCCGACCCTGCTCGATGGCGTCATCATCGGATCGG
This sequence comes from Sphingomonadales bacterium, assembly GCA_038326915.1. Taxonomy (GTDB): domain Bacteria; phylum Pseudomonadota; class Alphaproteobacteria; order Sphingomonadales; family Sphingomonadaceae; genus Sandarakinorhabdus. The sequence goes on along the minus strand of JBBQKM010000031.1, from coordinate 6,183 downwards.
GTGCCCAGGTGCTGGGGCCGATTACCGTCGGCACCCGCGCCCGCGTCGGCGCCAACGCCGTCGTCACCCGCGACGTGCCCGAAGGCGCGACGATGGTCGGCATTCCGGCCAAGCCGGTGCTCGTCGATGCCGGCGACTATCAAAAGCCGTTCCTGCCGTACGGCACGCCGTGCAGCCAGAAATTCGACCCCGAGACGCAAAAGTTCGAGCTGCTGCGCTGCGAGGTCGAAACCCTGCGCGCCCGGCTCAACGCGCTCACCGACGACGAGAAGCAACGCTCCGCATGAGGCCTTGACCCCCGTTGGAAAACGTCTCGCCCCTGCCCCGCCCGCCGTCGCAGATCGCCTTTAGCCGGCTCGAACTCGATCGCATCCTGTCGCTGTATGGCCGCATGGTCGCCGCCGGCCATTGGCGCGATTATGCCATCGATCTCGGCGCCAAGACCGCCAGCTTTTCGGCGTTCCGCCGCGCCGCCGAAAACCCCGAGATGCGGATCGTCAAGGACCCGGCGCTGCGGCTGAAACAGGGCGAATGGATTCTCTATGGCGAAGGCGGCGTGGTGCTGAAGCGCGGCCAGGATCTCGCCAATGTACTGGCGCCGATCGAACGCCGGCTAGTCAAGCTGGTCGAGGCCTAGGGCTGGCTATAAACTCTGGGCATAAAACTCGCCCGTCACGGTGTTCAATTTCGTAATCTTCAGGACTAAGTTCGGATCGGGCCAACACCTTGATATCGATCGCGTGTTCGCAGCGGTGCTTGCTGCGACAACATGGACAACGCGAACGCAACTGTCGCAGTGATCGATCGCCCACTCCAACAATTTTATCCGCTCGCGATTGCCGGGTCGATTCTGCCAAATCTCAAGGTCGCCACGTGCGGTAACGTCATAGACCAATTTGCCATCCACGTGGGTTGCTTGGTCGTCCCAAACAGTAATGACTACTGTCTTGCCATCTGGGCTTTTCGCAGCCCAACTCCAAACCGGATTGGACTTGACCGCGCCGAAGTGAGCAAAGGCTTTTGCAAGCGACATCGAGTTCCTACTTGCCGCCGCCCAGCGCCACCGCACCCTGCGCCGCACCCGTATCAGGCACCAGTTCCCCCGTCCGGTCACTGATCTCGGCAAAGCGCGCCGCGATGGTCTCCGCGGTCATGTCCTCCGGCGCGACATGGATGCCGCGTGTCAGCGTCACATAGCTGCGTTCAAAGCCGCCGCCGCCGGCGTTGATGACGGCATTGGTCGGCGCATCCTCGCTGACCAGATAGACCGCCGCCGGAACCACGGTTTCGGGGCCCATCTTGGCGAGCAGTTCGGGCGGCATCAGATCCTCGGTCATCCGGGTCGCCGCCAGCGGTGCCACCGTGTTGCACTTGACGTTGTACTTGGCGCCTTCGAGCACCAGCGTCTTCATCAGGCCGACAAGGCCGAGCTTGGCGGCGCCATAGTTGGCCTGGCCGAAATTGCCGTAGAGCCCAGTCGACGAGGTCGTCATCAGGATACGGCCATAGGCCTGTTCGCGCATGATTTCCCACACCGCCTTGGTGCAGATGACGCTGCCCATCAGATGCACGTCGAGCACCTGGCGGAAATCGTCATGGCTCATCTTCACGAACGTCTTGTCGCGCAGGATGCCGGCGTTGTTGATCAGGATGTCGATGCGGCCCCAGCGTTCCTTGACGAACGCCACCATCTTTTCGACCGCGGCTTCATCGGTGACGCTGGCGCCATTGGCCATCGCCTCGCCGCCGGCGGCGGTGATTTCATCGACGACCGACTGCGCCGCCGACAGCGAGCTGCCCGAGCCGTCGCGGGCGCCGCCGAGATCATTGACGACGACCTTGGCACCGCGCCGCGCCAGTTCCAGCGCATAGGCGCGCCCCAGGCCGCCGCCGGCACCGGTGACGATGGCAACGCGATTGTCGAAACGCAGTGTCATGAAATTCAGGCCCCAGAAGTTATCGCGTCGCATCTAGCCGAGCGAAGCGCAAAGGCAAAGGGCACGACTCGATGAACTACCGCGCTGCGACCAATTCAGCATCGAGCGCATAGCCGGCGGAGCGCACTGTCCGGATGACATCGGGCAGTTCCTCGCCGCCCGGCGTCGCGTTGACCGCCTTGCGCAGCCGGCGGATATGGACGTCGACGGTGCGCTGTTCGACATAGACATCGCGGCCCCAGACCGCATCGAGCAGCTGTTCGCGGCTGAACACCCGGCCCGGATGTTCGAGGAAATGCCGCAGCAGGCGGAATTCCGTCGGCCCGAGCTGCACCGTGACGCCATCGCGGGTCACCTTGTGCGCCGATGTGTCCATGCTGATGCCGGCGTAATCGAGGTTGCCGCCCGACAGCGCCGGGCGCAGGCGACGCAGCACGGCGCGCACCCGGGCGACCAGCTCGCGCGGGCTGAACGGCTTGGTGATGTAATCATCGGCACCGGTTTCGAGGCCGCGGATCCGGTCGGCTTCCTCGGCGCGCGCCGTCAGCATGACGATCGGCAGATTGGCGGTCAGCGGCGCGCGGCGCAGGCGGCGGCAGACCTCGATGCCCGACAGGTTGGCGATCATCCAGTCGAGGATGACAAGGTCGGGCTTGTCTTCCTGGGCCAGCACCAGGGCTTCCTCGCCATCGCCGGTGCGGATGACGTCAAAGCCTTCCTTTTCCAGGTTGTAACTGACCAGTTCGACCAGATTGGCGTCGTCTTCGACCAGCAGGATCTTCGGGCGCATCAATCATTCCCCCAGGTGTAACGTCATGAATCGCTTGAAAATATCGCGGTATCGTCGGTCTTGGCGCGTTCGCTCAGGTGATCGCCGGTGACGGCAAAATAGACCATTTCGCCAACCGACGTGGCATGGTCGCCGATGCGTTCAAGGTTCTTGGCAACGAACAGCAGGTGCGTCGACGGCGTGATGAACTGCGGATTTTCCATCATGAAGGTCAGCAGCGACCGGAACAGGCTGGTGTAGAAATCATCGACGCGGCGGTCGCGTTCGCACACCGCCCGCGCCAGTTCGACATCGCGGTCGACATAGGCATCGAGAACGTCCTTGATCATCGAAACGACGGCGCGCGCCATTTCGGGCACGATCACCACCGGTTCGATCGGCGGGCTCTGCGCCAGCGCGCCAGCGCGCTTGGCGATATTCTTGGCATAGTCGCCGATGCGTTCGAGCACGCCGGCGATCTTCAGCGCGGCGACAATCTCGCGCAGATCATCGGCAAGCGGCGCGCGCAGCGCGATGATGCGCACCGCCAGCGCCTCGGCTTCGGATTCCAGCGCGTCAATACGGGCATCTTCGGCGACGACGCGCTTTGCCGCTTCGACATTGCGCGTCACCAGCGCGTCGACAGCGGCCGCAATCTGGGTTTCGCAAAGCCCGCCCATGCGGGTAACCAGCGATCGTAGCTGTGCCATATCGTCGTCGAAGGCCTTGACGGTATGGGCGATGATTTCAGCCATGAACACATTGCCTTTGCACCAGCGCCACCCCTCGACGCCGGTCGGGCCGGCGGCCTGCGCCGCCGACGGTTGGTTGACGATCATCCGGGTGGTGCCGGCCACGACTAATCGCGCTTTGGCCGATGATCAGGAGCAACCGCATGAGGCGCGGTAACGCTCGCTGATGTGCGGGTTATGACAGTTATGTGTCAGTTTCGTGACAGCGCTCGATTGTCGCGGCTGTTGCGCAGGTTTCAGCGCTCGACATTGGCCTGTGGCAGGGTGAACGACACCGTCGTGCCTTCGCCGGTCCGGCTGTCGACTTCCAGCCGGCCGCGATGGCGTTCGACGATGTGCTTGACGATGGCGAGGCCGAGCCCGGTGCCACCCATCTTGCGCGACCGCTGCGAATCGATGCGGTAAAATCGCTCGGTCAGCCGCGGCAGATGTTCGGGCGCGATGCCCTCGCTGATATCGATGACCGACACCCGCACCACCGCCGGCAGCCCGCCGCGAGCCTGCTCGGTAGTGGCGTTGACGGTGATCGGCGTGCCATGGCGGCCGTATTTCAGCGCATTGGAAATCAGATTGTGCAGCACCTGCAGGATCTGGTCACGATCACCGATCACCGCCGGCAGCGGCGATTCCTCGTTGATGATCAGCTGACGTTCGTCGGCATCGAGCCGCATTGCCAGCGTCTTGCCGACATCGGCGATGACGCCGTCGAGTTCGAGCAGTTGCACCGGCCGGACATGCTTGTCGAGCTCGATCCGCGACAGCGACAGCAGGTCGTCGATCAGCCGCGACATCCGCGCCGCCTCGCGCGCCATGATGTCGAGAAAGCGGTGCCGCGCCGGTTCATCTTCGGCGGCCGGGCCCTGCAGAGTCTCGATGAACCCCGACAGCGTCGCCAGCGGCGTGCGCAGTTCGTGGCTGGCATTGGCGACGAAATCGACCCGCATGCGCTCGGTCAACCGCGCCTGGGTGATGTCGTCGAACAGCAGCAATATCCGCGCCTGGCCGGCATCGACGGCGCGCAGGCGATAGGCGCTGTTGCCGGCGCCAAGCCCGGAGACTTCGCGCTCCACCGTCAGTCCGCTGGCGCGCGATTCCGCGAGCGCATCGAGGATGATCGGGTTGCGCACTGTCAGCCGCAAGTCGCCGCCGGCAACGCGGTCACCGAACAGCCGCCGCGCCTCGGCATTGGCGGCGACGGCGACATCGCCATCGACAATCAGCGCCGGATCGGCAAGCGCCTCGACGCTGATGCGATCGGCGGGCAGCAGCGGCGGCTCGGGGGGCGGCGGCGGCGCCGGCGGCGGGATCGTCGCCGCCGACCGGCGGCCCAACCATTGGCCGGTCACCAACGCCAACACCGCAACCAGCGCCAGCAGCACGATCGTGCCGGCCGTCATCCCCGCAGCCGCCGCAGCGCCGGCAGCAGGCCATCATAGTGATCGATGACATGATCGGCGCCAAGATCGGCGGCAGGCCGGTCGGAAAACCCGAAACTGACGGCGATGACCGGCACCCTGGCAGCGATCGCCGTCGTCGTGTCGGTGATCGAATCGCCGACGAAGATCGTGTCGTCCGGGATGCCGCCGGCGGCCGCGATGGCGGCGAACAGATGGCCGGGATCGGGCTTTGGCACCGGCACCGAATCAAACCCCAGATTGGCGACAAAGCGCGCGTCCCAGCCCAGCGCCGTCACCAGCGCCCGCGACAGCGCCACCGGCTTGTTGGTGCAGATCGCCAGCCGGCACCCGGCGGCGAGCAGCGCATCGAGCGCTGTCTCCACCCCCGGATAGGGCCGCGAGCCGTCGGCGATGTGCGCGGCGTAATAGCCAAGGAACGCCGGAACGCCGGCCTCCACCAGTTCGGGCGTCATGTCGCCGGTCGCGGCCAGCCCGCGTTCGAGCAGCCGGCGCGCGCCATGGCCGACCATATGGCGCACGTCATCGGCGGGCACCGGCGCCCGCCCCAGCACGCCGAGCGCATGGTTGAGCGCCGCGCACAGGTCGGGCGCCGTGTCGACAAGCGTGCCGTCGAGATCGAACACGACGGTGGCCGGCAGGCCGTGGTGCGCAGGGCTGGTCATTGCCGACCCATGCGTCGGCAATGCTTCCCAAGGCAAGGCCGATATGGCAGGGCGACAGTGTGACCGACGCTGCCGCCTCCACCCGCCCGCTCGCCGCCATCATCCTCGCCGCCGGCCAGGGCACGCGGATGAAATCGTCGTTGCACAAGGTCCTGCATCCCATCGGTGGTAAGCCGATGGTGTTGCATTTATTGGACAGCCTTGCCGAATTGCAGCCGGCGCACACCGTGCTGGTCGTCGGCGCGCAACGCGAACAGGTCGAAGCCGCGGTTGCCGGGCGCGGCGTCACGGTCGCGGTGCAGGCGCCGCAACACGGCACCGCCCATGCCGTGCAGCAGGCCGCAGGCGCGCTGGCCGGCTTCGACGGCGATATCCTGGTCCTTTACGCCGACGGACCGCTGGTAACGGCGGCGACGATGCGGCGGTTGCAGGCGGCGCTGGTCGGCGATGTCGCCGCCGTTGTGCTCGGCTTTCGCCCGGCCGATCCCGGCGCCTATGGCCGGATCATCGCCACTTGCGACAGCATCGTCAAAATGGTCGAATTCAAGGATGCCAGCGCCACCGAACGCACCGAAACCCTGTGCAATTCGGGCCTGATGGCGGTGCGCGCTGCCGATCTGTGGCCGCTGCTCGCCCGCGTCGGCA
>JBBQKM010000030.1:0-15193 GCA_038326915.1 Sphingomonadales bacterium | reverse complement strand
AAGGACCCGGTGCTGATGGCGCAGGCGATGAAACTCGCGATCGAAAGTGGCCGGCTGGCCTATCGCGCCGGGCGGATGGCGAAGCGCCGCTATGCCGACCCGTCGAGTCCGCTGGCGGGGCTCATCTAGCGCCTTGTAGGGTTTGGAAGTTGACTAAGTTTACTGTTTCGGCAGTGAACGTGCGACGGCTTCCAGGCGTGGTTGCCGGCCGTGTGTGATGCATTTGACCATTTCAAAGAGCGGCTATCTCTGTAACCGATCTGGTTGCAAATGTCGAGTGTCGCCGGTCGCTTCGGCGCATTGTCGCGGCGCCGAAAAAAGTAACTTGTCCGAAACCACGACCATGACAGCGCCGTATCTCCACCCGGGGGTTACGCGTCGCGAGGGGGCGACTGCATCAAGGGACCATCTCATGCAGCCTGCTTTCATCACCGCGCTCGCACTCGTCATCGCCGCGCCGGCCAGTGCCGGCACCATCTTTCAATCGCTGCCCGGCCTGACCGTAGCGCCGGTCGTCGCCGGCTATTGCAGCAGCTGCAATCCGTTCCTGCAGTTCCGCATCTACGACAGTTTCTCACTGGCCAGCGCCGCGACGATCAACAGCGTCACCTTTGCCATCGACACTAGCTTCAACGCCGGCAATTCGGTCAATGTCGGCTTTTTCGGCCGCAACGGCGCGCTGCCGGGCGCCAGCATCGCCAGCTATGATTTCACCCCGGCGCAATTCACCGGCGTGACGCCGCTGATGACCGGCGAACGCACCCGTGCGCTCGTTACCGTCGATATCGGCAGCCTGGCGCTGGGTGCGGGCGATTATGCGATCAGCTTTTTCAACCCGGCGGGGCTGTCGATCCCGGCCTATGCCAACCCCGGCGGTTCGCTCTACCAGTCGGGCAATTTCTTCAGCCCGTCGACCTTCTACGCCGATCGTTCGGCGGCGTTCTCGCTCGATTCCGCCACCGCTGCGGTGCCCGAGCCGGCGAGCTGGGCGATGATGATCATCGGCTTCGGCCTTGTCGGGGCCGCCCGCCGTCGGCGTGTGGCTGTCGCCGCCTAGGCGTCTCAACCGTTCGCTGCGCGAGCCTAACTCCCTCCCCCCTGCGGGGAGGGCGACTCGCGCAGCGAGCGGGGTGGGGGTTCGCCCACCGGCGCCGCAGCACACACCGTCCGCCAGACCGATTCCCGATCGCCGACAATCTCCGCGTTGGCGAAACGCAGAACGCGGTAGCCACGCTCGCCGAGCCAGGCTGTTCGCGCGGCGTCCTGATCGGTCGTAAAGTCATGCGATGGCCCGTCGGCTTCAACGATCAGCTTTGCCGTGTGCGATGCGAAGTCGGCGATGTAGAGCGGGGCGAAGGGAACCTGTCGGCGAAAATGCCAGGAATCGAGCGGGGCGGAGCGTAGTATCGTCCAGAGTATGGCCTCGGCGGGGGTCAGCGCGCGGCGCAGGGCGCGGGCGTTGGCGCGCATGTCTGGGGTGGGTTTTAACGGCAAGATTGCGACCCCCACCCCGCTCGCCTACGGCGAGTCGCCCTCTCCGCAGGGGGGAGGGATGAAGCTTGGTTCAATACCGGGTGCAGTTACGCGTCGCCCGCCAATATCCGGATCACATCCGCATAAAGCTCGCGCTTGAACGGCACCGCCAGCTCGACCAGCGTGTCCACCGCCGTCCAGCGCCACGCCTTGAATTCTGGGTGTTCAGTGTCGATCGCCACATCGCCGTCTGACCCAAGAAAGCGCATCGCGAACCATTTCTGGCGCTGGCCGGCATAGCGGCCTTTCCAGATCGTGCCGACCATCGCGTCGGGCAGGTCGTAATAGTGCCAGTCGGGTGTTTCGGCGATCACCTCGACAAGGTGCGGCGCGATGCCGGTTTCCTCACCCAGTTCGCGGATCGCGGTGGCGAGCGGTTCCTCGCCATCGTCGATGCCACCCTGCGGCATCTGCCAGGCCTCGAGTTTCGAATCGAGGCGCTGGCCGACAAAGACATGGCCATCGGCGTTGAACAGCAGGATGCCGACGCAAGGGCGGTAGGGCAGGCCAGACGGGTGGTCGCGCGGCGTCGTCGAATCGCTCATGCGGCCTGCTGCTGGGCGGGCTGCGCGGCCACGGCTTCGTTGATCAGCGTTTTCAGATCATGGAGATTGGCGTGGAGATCGTCCTGCGCGCTGGGGATGCCGCCGCGCAGCGTCACGCTGCCATGGATCTGGCCATCGGCCTCGCGGAAGATCGTGCGCACCCCGGCAGCCACCAGCTTTGCCGCATAGGCGCGGCCCTGGTCGCGCAGCGGATCGAGCCCGCAGGTGAACACCAACGTCGATGGCTGGCCGGCCAGGCTGTCGACGAGCAGCGGCGACGCCCAGGGGTGGGTCACGTCCTGATCGCCCATATAGTGTTTTGTGAACCATTCCATGCCACCGGCGGTGAGCAGGTAACCATCGGCGAAATCGACCATCGACCCCGTCGTCCAGGTCATGTCGACGCCAGGATAGATCAGCCACTGCGCCAGGATCGGCGCTGGCATCTTGCCATTGAGTTCCTGGCTGATGACCGCGGCGAGGTTGCCGCCGGCGCTGTCACCGGCCGGAACGACACCGGTGACGGCATGGCCGATTTCGGCCGGGCTGCGCGCCAGCCATTGCGTCGCGGCGATGCAATCGTCGGTCGCCGCCGGAAACTGGTGTTCGGGGGCGAGGCGATAGTCGATCGACACGACGGTCATGTTGAGCACGCTGCAGATTTCGGCGCACAGCGAATCATAGACATCGAGATCGCCGATCACCCAGCCGCCGCCATGGTAGAAGATCACCACCGGCGCCGGATCGGCAGCGAGCGTGTTGCGGTACAGCCGCGCCGGAATGGCGTGGCCGTGCGGGCTGGGTATGGCAAGATCCTTGATTTCGGCGACGTCGGGGCGCGGTTTTTCAACCATCGACGCCATCATCGTCATCATCTGGCGGGCGGATTGCGCGTCGCCATCCTCCATCTTCGGGCCGGGCTGGGCGGCGAGCATCGACAGCAGGTTCTGCACATCGGGACGGACGTAAGGCATGGCGAGTCTCCCCAGGGTGTTTCTTGACAGTCTAGGCCGTCGTTGCGGCCGGGCAAGCTGGCGCTATTTGCGGCTCCAGTCGGCGACTTCGGCGGCGATGCGGTTGCTGGCGCGATTGAGCGCGGCGGCGACCGCGACGGGCGTTTCGCTGGCCACCGGCTCGGTGGTTTCGAACCGTCGCAGCGCGACTTCGGCGGCGCGCGGCGCGGCGATCTGGGCATCGTAGCGCACGCGGACCACCGGCGCCGCCGGGTCGCGGACGTCGAGGCCGAAATCGCGCAACGTGCCGGTCAGCGTGCGCGCCGGCATGATGTTGGATTGGCGCAGGTCGACGACCGGCTGGCCCGCTGCCGCCAGCGTATCCGCCAGCAGCCGCTGGAACTGCCGCGCCGGCTGTTCAGCCCAGGTCGCGCCGGCAAGATAGGTGACTTCGGTGGTGCTCGTCGTCACCGGCAGCCGCAATGTCTGCAGCGCCGATGGCACCGCCGGGACTTCGATCGCCAGCGTGTCGGCGCTGCGCACCGGGCCACCGGGGGCGCGCGGCGCGGCGGTGGCGGTCAGCGTCAGCAGCGACTGGGGCGGCTTGGCATTGCCGCCGATTTGCACCAGCGGGCCACAGGCGGTCAGCGCAAAGGCCGTCGCCATGGCAAGATAGGGTGGCTTCACCGCGTTTTCTCCGGTTTGGGCGGCACATAGTCGGGCAGCGTGCGGCCGCCGACCAATGCACCCGCGGGGTCTTCGTCGAGCTTGGCCGCGATGGCGCCCAGGTTGCCGGTGACTTCGCGCAATTCCCGGATCAACTGGCCGGCGGCCGGCAGTGTCTGGGTGCTGAAGGTGTCGATCCCGGGCTTGGCAGCGGCGGTCAGTTCGTCGATGCGCGCCAGGCTGGTTTCGGCCGATTTGATCGCATGGCGCAGATCGGCGACCAGCGGCTTGCCGTCGCTGGCGAGCAGCGCGTCGGTCGTCGTCGCCAGCTTGTCGATGCGCTGCAGCGTGGCGGTGGCGGCTTTCAGCGTGTTGCGCGCCTCGGTGATCGTTTCGGCGATTTCGGGCGCGCGATCGGCGAGCGCACCGGTGGCGCGATCGGTGTTGCGCAGGATGCCGGCTATGCTCTCGCGATTGGCGGGATTGAGCACTTCCGACAGCCGCTCGGTGAGTTTCGACAGGTTGTTGAGCAATTCCGGCGCATTGGCGAGCAGCGCGCCGAAGCCGCCGACGCGCGGCGGGATCACCGGCACGCCATAGGGGCCGATTTCGGTGATGCGTTCGGCGCCCTGCATGGCCCCCGTCAGCTGGATCTGGCTGACGCCGGTGAAGCCGACGCCTTCGACCTGCGCGGTGGTGCCCTTGAGCACCGGCACATCCTCCGCGATCGAGATGCGGACGCGGACGAACTGCGGCGTATCGGGCAGCAGCTTGATGGTTTCGATCTTGCCGACCGGCACGCCGTTGAACGCCACCGGCGATCCGATGGCGAGGCCGTTGATCGACTGGCGGAAAAAGATGTCGAAATGCTGGTTGTCGGACCCCGAGAACCGGGCGAGCCAGATCACCGCGACGAACATCGCGACGGTGATCGCGACGACGACGGCGCCGACGATGGCATAGTTGCTGCGCGTTTCCATCAGGCGGGTTCCATCGCGGGCTGCAGGTTCGCGGCACGGCCGCGCGGTCCGGCGAAATATTCGCGCACCCAAGGATGATCGAACTCCAGAAGCTGCGGAATCGTTCCGACCGCGAGCACCCTTTTGTCGGCGAGCACCGCGACGCGGTCGCAGATGGCGTGCAGCGTGTCGAGATCATGGGTGATCAGGAACACCGTCAGCCCGAGCGTCTGCTTGAGCACCTTGATCAGGTCATCGAAGGCCGCGGCCGAAATCGGATCGAGCCCGGCGGTCGGTTCGTCGAGAAACAGCAGCAGCGGATCGAGCGACAGCGCGCGCGCCAGCCCGGCGCGTTTCTTCATGCCGCCCGACAGTTCCGACGGGAATTTCGGCCCGGCCTCCGGCGGCAGCCCGACCATGCTGACCTTGAAACCCGCCAGTTCGTCCATCAGCCCCGGCGGCAGGTCGAGAAATTCGCGCATCGGCACCTGGATGTTTTCGGTGACGGTCAGCGAGGAAAACAGCGCGCCTTCCTGGAACAGCACGCCCCATTGCCGGCGCAGGTCTTTGGCAGCGGCGGCATCGAGGTGCATCGCGTCGGCGCCGAAGATCTCGACACTGCCGGCGGCGGGTGTCTGCAAGCCGATGATCGACCGCATCAGCACCGATTTGCCGGTGCCCGAGCCACCAACGACGCCGAGGATCTCGCCGCGCCGCACATCGAGATCGAGCTTTTCATGGACCGACTGGCCGCCGAAGCCGTTTTCGAGGCCGCGAACGCGGATGACCACATCGGCATCGTCGGGCAGGATGGGGGACAGCGGCGTTGCGGGCATCAATTGTAACCCAGTGCCGAGAAAAACACCGCGAAGAACGCATCGAGCACGATGACGATGAAGATCGATTCAACCACCGCCTGGGTGGTGCGCTGGCCGACCGATTCGGCGTTGCCGGTGACCTGCATGCCCTGGAAACACCCCATCAGCGCGACGATAAAGCCAAAGAACGGCGCCTTGACCAGCCCGATGACCAGATCGGACAGCGGCGTTGCCTCCTGCAGCCGCTGGATGAACGACACCGGCGGAATGCCCAGCGACACCCAGCAGAACAGCCCGCCGCCGATCACCGCCATGATCGAGCCGTAAAAGCCGAGCAGCAGCAGCATCACCGACATGGCGATGACGCGCGGGATGACGAGCACCTCGATCGGCGACATGCCGATGGTTTCGAGCGCGTCGACCTCCTGGTTCAGCTTCATCGAACCGATCTGTGCGGCAAACGCCGATGCCGATCGCCCGGCGACCATGATCGCGGTCAGCAGCAGGCCGAGCTCGCGAAAGGTGCCGCGGCCGATCAGGTTGACGACGAACACTTCCGCGCCGAACTGGCGCAGCTGCACGGCGCCCTGCTGCGCGACGACGATGCCGACGAGGAAAAGCAGCAGCCCGACGATGGCCAGCGCGTTGACGCCAATGGCCTCGCACTGGTGGATGACGGCATTCCAGCGCAGCGTGCGGCGGCCGACCAGCGTCTGCGCCAGCACGGTCAGCGTCTGGCCGAGAAAGGCGAGGACGTGCCCGATGTTGTCGACGATGGCGAATACCGCATGGCCGATGCGCACCAGCCGGTCGATCGCGCGGTTGCCGGCCGGCACATGGCACGGCACCGGATGGTCGTTGGCCGCGACCTCGGCGATCAACCGGTCGGCATCGGGCGAGGCGTTTTCGACGCGCGCCGGCACCCCGGCAGCGCCCCAATCCTGCACCAGCCGGTGGATCAGCCAGGCCCCGGCGGTGTCCATGCGCTCGATGCCCGACAGGTCGATGGCGAGACCCTTGCCGGCCGGCGCAATGGCGCGCAGCGGCCCGGCGATGCCGGCGACATTGGCCATGACGAGGTCGCCGCGCACCGCCAGCCGGCGCGCGTCGCCCTGCGTGCTGTCTTCAAGGCTCGGAATTGTCATGCCGACCCATAGGTGCGGGATTGCCGCGGCGGGGGCAAGAGGGAAGGCGGCACGACAGGCGACGGCGGCGGCGGAACTGGTGTAGGAGCAGACCGCAATGGCGATCAGTATCTATGACATGGACAGGACCATCACCCGCAGTGGCACCTGGTCGCCGTGGCTGTTGTTCTGGGCGCGACGCGAGGCCCCGTGGCGGCTGCTGCTGGCGCCGCTGCTCGGGCTGGCGCTGGCCGCCTATGCAGCGCGGCTGATCACCCGCGGCCGGTTGAAGGAATGGGGCCATCGTCTGTTGATGGGCCGCCACGTGCCGCGCGCCCGCCTGCAGGCCGCCGCCGATGAATTTGCGTCGCAAACCATTGCCGACAACGTGTTCCCGGGTGCCATCGACCAGATTGCTGCCGATCGCGCCGAGGGGCGGCGGCTGGTGCTGGCGACGGCATCGAACGAATATTATGTCCGCGCCATCGCCGACCGGCTGGGCTTCGACGCGGTCATCGCGACGCCGTCGCGGTGGGAGGAAGACCGGCTGCACCACCGGCTGGGCGGTGACAATTGCTATGGCGATGCAAAACGGCGCCTGATCGACGCCTGGCTGGCGCGCGAGGCCGGCGGCGGCGACCATCTGCGCTTTTATTCCGACCATATCTCCGACCAGCCGGTGTTCGAACTCGCCGAAGCCCGCGGCGGCGAGGCGGTGGCCACCAACCCGTCGCCGGCGCTGCGCCAGCTGGCGGCGGCGCGCGGCTGGCGCATCGTCGATTGGGGCACGCCGGCGCATTCGATCTTCGAACGCGCCTGAGGCGCCTACATGCAGCGGATCAGCTTGACCCGGCGACCGCGCTGCAGCGTGTAATCGTCGGCGGCCTTTGCCCCTTGGCGGTGGATCGACAGGTGCAGGGTATCGCCGTCGACATGGCCCATGACATGCGCCGGCGTCGTGGCGGGCGCCTCGTCGGCGCGGGTCGGGCCGCCGGTGAATTCTTCATATCGTGCCGTCGTGCTGAACTTGCCGGCGGCATCGGGGCGGATCGGCGCGTCGATTGCCGCTGTCCCGCAGCCGAGATCGAGCCGGCCGCCGGTTTCGGTCAACGCCAGCCGCGCCTGGTTGCCACCCCAGTTGCCAGTCAGGCCGGGGGGGGGCGCATCAGCCGCGCCGGCCATCAGCGACGCCCCCGCAAGCGCGAGGAGAATGGTGTTCCACCTGGATGCCAGACGCTGCATGGAAAATGTCCTTCATCGCCTTGTCATCATTTGCAGCGCGCGAATTTGGCTATGGCATCGCGCTTGAGCACATAGTGCGTTTCGGCTTTGTTTTCGACGCGCATGGTCAGTTCGAGCGTTTTTCCCGCCACTCTGCCCTTGAAATAGGCGATATGGTCGCGGGGCGCGAGGTCCGACAGGCGATAGCCCGAGGTATAGGGGTTGTAATAGCCGATCGCGGTGAAATTGCCGGCCTTGTCGACCAATACCGGCCCGGCAATCAGCCCGGAAGCACAGGCGCCCTGCACGACAGTGCCGTTCGGGGCCTGGCGCAGCGCAAAGCCGCTGCCGGCCCAGACGCCGGTGAGTGGCGTGCCGGGCGTCGGTGCCGGCTTGCCCGCTGCCGGAACCGGCTTGCCGGCGGCGGGCGCGGGCGCCGGTGCCGCAGCGGCGAGCATCAGCCCGGAAATCGGCAACAGCAAGTTCAACATGACCACAGTTTCGCACCGCTTCGCCGGAAAGCGCAATGACGGCGCGCACAAACGGGCGGCGCGTTGCGGCGCCGCCCGTGATGCGGCGCCATGATCAGGCGCTGACGACCGTCTGGCGCCGGCGGCGCGCCATGGCGCCGACAAGGCCGAAGCCGGCGATCAGCATGGCCCAGCTGCTCGGTTCCGGGACCGTGCCGGCATAGATCGAGGCGATATAGGTGCCCCAGCGCGAACCGCCAGTGCCGCCGGGATGGCCGAACGCCGCGACATTATATTCGCGGGCAAAGGTGCCCGACACCCAGAAATTGTGCGGCGACGACGGATCGGCGGTGACGGTCGAATAATCGGCCCAGCGCTGGCGACCTGCAGCCACCTGCCCGAACAGGCTGCCGTTGTGATAATCGTCGGTATCGCTGACGCGCAGGACGATTTCGTCGCCCTTGGCGATCAACTGGCCGAGCGCGTTGGTCTGGAAGATGCGCGCCGCCAGCGTGATCTTGCCATCGGCGGGATCGAGACCCGAGCGATTGTAGCTGATCACCACCTGGCCGAGACCGTTGACCGACAGCGACCCTTGATAGAAATCGTGGGTGGCGTCGCCCAGGCTGCCTTCGTCGAGAACGGCGTTGGTGGCGGTATCGAGCACGGTATAGCGCACGACGGTCAGATCGGTGCCGTTTTCGGTGACGGTGTGAACGCTGTAGATCTTGCCGTCGTGTTCAAAGGCGCTGCTGCTGATCTGGTCGCCGAACGAATCGATGATCCGCTGGTTGGCGGGGATGGCCACCGAAGGCTGGCGCGCCGGGCTGTTGGAAGCGTAATCGGTACCGATCGTCGTGCTGCCGGTGGCGGTGCGCACGGCGCCCGCCGTGCCGGCGTTGAGCACATCATAGCGGGTCAGGCCATAGTCGTTGATCGATGCGGCGATGATATGGCCGGTGCCATCGGTGCTTTCGTTGCTGTTGACGCCCTGGATGGCAAAACCGCGGGTGAAATCATCGGCGGCACCGCCGGTATAGGCGGTGCGGAACTGGACGTTGCCGGTCACTGTCGGGCCCGCCTTGGCCAGAATGCTCGCCAGCGGGATGACGTTGAGCGTGGTGCCGCGGAAATTGGTCGGGCCGCCGACGGTCGCTGCGGCAAAATCGTTGGTGCCGATGTAGAGCGCGTTGTTGTCCATCGCCAGCGTCGGATAGTCGGCGAGGGTGCGGGCGCCAGCAGCAAGTTCACCAAAACCTTCGAATTGCGTCGATTTCCACGGGCCGAGCGCATTGGACGTCGTCGAAACGGCGACGAGAATGTCCTTGGTATTGGCGCCGAAGGAAATCGCGATCCAGCGGTTTGCCTTGGCATTGAACAGCACGCGCTGGTCACCGCCTGGGGAAAGGGTGCTGCCCAGCCCGGCAGCGCGCCAGAAGGCGGTATCCGACGTGAACGCGCTGCGGGTGCCGGTAGCCTTGTCATAGACCGCGAAGCCGCCGTTGACGAACTGGACATATTGGGTGCGACCGACGGCACCGATCGTATCGGGCGGGATGAAGTTGCGGCCGACCGACGCCACATCATATTGGCTGATGCCTTCGAAACCGATCGAGATCGAGCCGGCGTTGAATATGTTCGGCGAAATGCCGTTGGGATCGACGCCAAAGACCTGGCCGGCATCGGGCGTGATGGCGGCGGGCTTTTTGGTCAGGCTGTATTTCTGGGCGACGATGTCGGCGGTGGCGGCGGTCGGCAACAATGCCGCCGTGGCGAAAGCAGCCAGAACGAACCCGCGCGCAGCGATCTTCGACATGATGATAAACCCCTCAATCGACTCGATCATTACCGCCGAGCAATGAGAACAATGTAAAGTCGGAGCGGGTGCGCACCAGCACTATTTCGGATATGAACGGCTGTTCAGATTACAAATTGGCAATGTGGCGCTCTGTCGCAGGACAAGTTGCCCGGTTTGCGGCGGATTCCGCCGCATCGCGTTGATTGTGCCCGGAAACGAAAACGGCCGGCAGTCCGATGGGACTGCCGGCCGTATTTCGAACGCGAATGCCGATCAGGCGGTCGCGGCAGCCAACCGACGGCGGCGCATCGCGGCGCCGGTCAGGCCGAAGCCGGCGATCAGCATCGCCCAGCTCGACGGCTCGGGGACGTTGGTCAGATCGAACGCGATCTGCGCCGTGGTGCGGTTGTAGGTCAGCAGGTCAACGCCTGTGTTGTAGCCGATGGCATCGAACGCCGAGATGTCGAGACCGGTCAGGATCCCTTCCTGCGCGCTGCAGATATAGGGGTTCATGATGCCGAGCTTGGGACGCAGGCAGCTGAAATTGCCATTGGCCAGCTGCGGCGCCTTCCAGTGCGATGCCTGCCAGCCGTCACCATTGTAGGTGCCCGTCGAGAACAGGCCATTCTGGTACGCCGTCGCGCCGCCATCGGCCGAGAAATAGCTGGCGGTCCCGGTCGTCCAGTCGAGTGCGCCGGCGGCCGAGTAGCGGAACAGGTCGAGCGTCGAGCCCCACCAGTCGTTCTGCACATCGGGATATTCGGAGCAGGTCGAGCCGTCGGCAAAGCAGACGACGTCGGCGAGCGGGCCGCCGGTGCCGAGGTAATCATAATCGTCGACGCCGCTGACGAAGCCGAGGGCGTGGCCGATTTCGTGGATGGCGACGGCGTAGAAATCGGTCGTGCCGCCCATGATGCCGTTGCGCGGGTTGAAATCGAACTTGAAGTCCGAGCTGAACTGCACGGTGCCATCGACGGTGGCGCCAAGGTTGTAGCCGAGCGCGCGGGCGTTGGCAGTATTCACCGCGACAACGGAGGCGTTGTAGCCACCATCGGTGTCGTAAACCTTGGTTTCGTTGTCGATACCGAAGTTGTTGCCGTCGGCATCAACGCCAAGATAGCCCGGCGTGTACATGTTGACGGCGGTGCCGGCGCCGAATTCGCCATCGAACAGGGTCGGGCGGACCAGCGACGCATCGAAGGTGGTGACGTTGCGCGCTGCAATGCGGTTCGACACGTTGATGATCGGCTGGATCGTGCGGGCGCTGCCGGTCGAACCGAGAATGCCGGGCCCGAGCGACTGGAAGCCGACGCGCAGGTTGATCGTGATCGGCTGCGAGGTCGTCAGCACGCTCGACCAGTAATTGGCGGCGGCGGTGAAGCCCTTGAAGGCATTGGTGCCGGGATCGACACCACCGATGTTGATCAGGTTGAACTGGATCGGCGTCTCGACGGCGAGCGCCGCGCCCGACGACAGCAGCATGGCCGTGGTCGCGGCAAAAATCGCAATACGCATGTGTTTCCCCTATCTCGTCGGAACCGGCCCCGAATCCAGCGCTCCGCCCTGTTTTGCAATGTGTTTTAGTGCTTGATTCAAGTCAACACGAACATGGCCGTTATTGCGCAAAAATGTTGCAGCGCGGTCATTTTGTCGCGTGGATCAACCCTATGCAAAACAGTCCGTTGAGCCGCCGGAACGGAAATCCGGCGGCTTTCGCACGGATCACGCCGCCAGCTTGCGCAGCACATAGGGCAGGATGCCGCCAGCGTAGAAATATTCCAGCTCCTGCTCGGTATCGATCCGGCACAGCGTCTCGAAGCTGCCGGTGGTGCCATCGGCGCGGGTGAAAGCGACCGTCACCGCCTGGCGCGGCTTCAGCGTCGCGACGCCGGTGATATCGAAGACTTCGGTGCCATCGAGGCCGGCAGTCTTGCGGTCGGTGCCTTCGGCGAACTGCAGCGGCAGCACGCCCATGCCGACAAGGTTGGAGCGGTGGATACGCTCGAAGCTTTCGGCGATCACGGCGCGCACGCCGAGCAGGGTGGTCCCCTTGGCCGCCCAGTCGCGCGACGATCCGGTGCCATATTCCTTGCCGGCGACAACGATCAGCGCCGTACCCTCGGCCTTGTAGCGTTCGGCGGCATCGAAGATCGCCAGCTGCTCGCCCGACGGGATGTGCTTCGTCACGCCGCCTTCGACGCCGGGCACCATTTCGTTGCGGATGCGGATGTTGGCAAAGGTGCCGCGCATCATCACCTCGTGGTTGCCGCGGCGGGCGCCATAGCTGTTGAAATCGGCGCGGCTGACCTGGTGTTCGTTGAGGTATCGGCCGGCGGGGGAGACTTCCTTGATCGATCCGGCCGGCGAGATGTGGTCGGTGGTGATCGAATCGGCGAAGATGGCGAGCGGCCGCGCGCCGGTGATGTCCTGCGTCGGCTGCGGGGTCATCGTCATGCCTTCGAAATAGGGCGGGTTCTGCACATAGGTCGACCCGGCGTTCCATTTGTAGGTGGCGCCGCCTTCGACCTTGATGCCCTGCCAGCGTTCATCGCCCAGGAAGACATCGGCATAGCGTTCGCGGAACATGTCGGCGGTGACCGATGACAGCACCATCGCCGCAACCTCCTGGTTGGTCGGCCAGATATCGCGCAGATAGACCGGCTGGCCATTGGCGCCGATGCCCAGGCTCTCTGTCGTCAGATCGGTGCGGATGCTGCCGGCGATGGCATAGGCGACGACGAGCGGCGGGCTGGCGAGGTAATTGGCCTTCACATCGGGCGACACCCGGCCTTCGAAGTTGCGGTTGCCCGACAAGACCGAGGCGGCGACGATGTCGTTGCCGTTGATCGCATCCGAAATCGGGGTGGCCAGCGGGCCACTGTTGCCGATGCAGGTCGTGCAGCCATAGCCGACGAGGTTGAAGCCGAGCGCATCGAGATCGGTCTGCAGCCCCGATTTGGCGAAATAATCGGTGACGACCTTCGATCCCGGCGCCAGCGAGGTCTTGACCCAGGGCTTGGCCTTGAGGCCGAGCGCATGGGCCTTGCGCGCCACCAGCCCGGCCGCGACGAGGACATTGGGGTTCGACGTGTTGGTGCAGCTGGTGATCGCAGCGATGACGATGTCGCCATGGCCGATGTCGTAATTGGCGCCGTTGACCGGCACCCGCTCGGCCATCTGCTCGGCCTTTTTATAGCCGGTCGACAGCTCCATTTCGAACGCCTGCTTGGCATTCGACAGCAGCACCTTGTCCTGCGGGCGGCGCGGCCCGGCGAGCGACGGCAGCACGCTGGCGAGATCGAGCTCGAGCGTATCGGTGAAAACGGGATCGGGCGTGTCCGTCTCACGCCACAGGCCCTGCGCCTGGCAATAGGCCTTGACCAGCGCGATGCGATCATCGTCGCGACCCGACAGGCGCATGTAAGCGAGCGTCGCTTCGTCGATCGGGAAGAAGCCGCAGGTGGCGCCATATTCGGGCGCCATGTTGGCGATGGTGGCGCGATCGGCGAGCGTCAGCGCATCGAGGCCGGGGCCATAGAATTCCACGAAACGCCCGACGACGCCCTTGGCGCGCAGCATCTGGGTGACGGTGAGCACGAGGTCGGTGGCGGTGATGCCTTCCGACATGGCGCCGAACAGCTTCATGCCGACGACTTCGGGGATCAGCATCGACACCGGCTGGCCGAGCATCGCCGCCTCGGCCTCGATCCCGCCGACGCCCCAGCCGAGCACGCCGAGGCCGTTGATCATCGTCGTGTGGCTGTCGGTGCCGACGACGGTATCGGGATAGGCGATGGTGGCGCCGCTGGCGTCTTCGCTCGTCCACACCGCCTGCGCCAGATATTCGAGATTGACCTGGTGGCAGATGCCGGTGCCCGGCGGCACGACGCGAAAGCCCTTCAGCGCCGAAGACCCCCAGCGCAGGAACTCGTACCGCTCGATATTGCGGCGGTATTCGAGGTCCATATTATCTTCATACGCCACCGCGGTGCCGAATTCATCGACCATGACGCTGTGATCGATGACCAGATCGACGGGAACCAGCGGATTGATCTTCTGCGGGTCGCCGCCGAGTTTCGTCATCGCATCGCGCATCGCGGCGAGATCGACGACGCACGGCACGCCGGTGAAATCCTGCATCAGCACGCGCGCCGGGCGATAGTTGATCTCGTGATCCGATTTGCCAGTCGTCAGCCAGGCAACCATCGCCTTCAGATCATCGGTCTTGACCGTGCTGCCGTCTTCGAAGCGCAGCAGGTTTTCGAACAGGACCTTCATCGAATAGGGCAGCCGGCTGATGTCGCCGATCGTCGCCGCGGCAGCCTCGAGGCTGTAGTAATCATAGGCCTTGCCATCGACGGTAAGGGTGCGGCGGGTGTTCAGGCTGTCCTGTCCGATGGCGGTCATGTGATCGATCCCTTATGCGGCGTTGCAGCACGCTCTAGACCAGGGACTCCGCCGCTGTGAAGGGCGGCAGTTGCCGGGTTGCTGCCGACGCGCCATATCTTGCCACTATGTCGTCCCCCGAAATCGATGCGCTGACGCAGGCCCTGGCGCGATTGCCTGGCCTTGGCCCGCGGTCGGCGCGGCGGGCGGTGCTGCATCTGATCAAGAAACGCGACACGGCGCTGGCACCGCTGGTGGCGGCGCTGCAGGCGGTCGAACGCGGGCTGATGACCTGCGGCACCTGCGGCAATGTCGATACCCGCGATCCGTGCGGCATCTGCACCGATCCGCGCCGCGATCCGGCGCTGCTGTGCGTGGTGGCCGATGTGGCCGATCTGTGGGCGCTGGATGATCGCCGGCTGTTTTCCGGGCGCTATCATGTGCTGGGCGGGCGGCTTTCGGCGCTGGACGGTGTTGGCCCCGATGATCTGGCCATTCCCGGCCTGGTGGCGCGTGCCGGGGATGGCCAGGTGAGCGAGGTGGTGCTGGCGCTGTCGGCAACGATGGAGGGGCAGGCGACGATGCACTATGTTGCCGAGGCGCTGGCATCGACAGGGGTGAAGGTCAGCCAGTTGGCACAAGGCCTGCCGATGGGCGGCGAGCTTGACTGGCTGGATGAAGGCACATTGGCGCTGGCGCTGGGCGCGCGGCGGCCGGTGG
>JBBQKM010000029.1:0-15357 GCA_038326915.1 Sphingomonadales bacterium | reverse complement strand
AGGGCATCCCGACCTTTTTCAACCTGCCCGTCGCGCTGACCCCGGCGGACCTCAAGGCCGGCAAGATCGACGTTGCCATCATGGGCATCGGGCTCGACATGGGATCGGGCTATCGCGGCGCCGCCTATGGGCCACGCGCGGTGCGCGTCGGTGAAGTCTACAAGGGCCAGTTCCCGGTCACGCCCGAAAACATGCACGTCATGGTGTCGCCGTTCGTCGAACTCAACGTCGTCGATTATGCCGATATCGCCGTCGATCCGATGTCGACCGAGCGCAGCCTCGACCATATCCGCCAGCAGGTGGCCGAGGTGGCGCGCACCGGCGTCATCCCGATCATCGTCGGCGGCGACCATTCGCTGATGTATCCCGATGCCGCGGCGATGGCCGATGTGTTCGGCAAGGGGAAGGTCGGTGTCGTCCATTTCGATTCGCATTTCGATGCCCAGCAGGGCGGCGAGCATCTGATGAGCCACGGCCAGCCGGTCTATCGGCTGTTCAAGGAAGGCCATATCGCCGGCAAGAACTTCATCCAGATCGGGCTGCGCGGCTATTGGCCCGACGCCAAAAGCTTCCAGTGGATGCGCGAACAGGGGTTCCGCTACCATCCGATGGCCGAGGTCGAGAAAACCGACTGGAAGACGGTAATGGACCGCGCCGTCCGCGAGGCGCGCGACGGGCCGGAAAAGATCTTCATCAGCTTCGATGTCGATGTCCTCGACCCGGCGTTCATGCCCGGCACCGGCACGCCCGAACCCGGCGGGCTGACGATGCGCGAGGCGCTGCCGATCGTGCGCCGGCTGTGCGCCGAAACCAATGTCGTCGGCTTTGAACTGGTCGAAACCAACCCGCTGGTCGATCCCGGCTATACCAGCGCATTGAATGCCAACCGCATAATCCGCGAATGCCTGACCGGGCTTGCGATGCGCAAGCGCGGGCTGACCGGCGAACATTATCTCAGCCCGTTGACCACTGATCACGGCCTGCCGCCCTATCCGGTGCGGAAAACCAAGTCATGAAGCGCGTGCTGAAAGACCCGCTGGCGGTGTTCCTCGCCGTCGCGGCGCTGCTGTTCGGCGTTTATTGGGCGCTCGGCCGCCAGGGCAACAGCATCGAGGTGTCGGCCGCCACCCAGGCGAGTTTGGCTGAAAACTACCAGCTGATGACCGGCCGCGCCCCCGATGCGGCGGCGCGCAAGAAGCTCGTCGATGATTATGTCACCGATGAAATCCTGTTCCGCGAGGCGGTGACGCGCGGCATGCACCTGACCGATCGCACCACCAAGGCGCGGCTGGTCGACCGGCTGCGCTTCCTGATCGCCGGCGCGCCGAAGACGCCGAGCGAGGCCGATCTGCTCGATTTCTATTCCGAACATGGCGATCTCTATCGTGCCGAACCGCAGATCAGCCTGACCCAGGTGTTCTTCACCAAGATGCCCGAGACGCCCGAGGCGATCCTTGCCGCGCTCAACCGCGGCGATCGTATCGATGGCGATGATTTCTGGATGGGGCGCAATTTCCCCAATTATGGCGAATCGATGCTGCGCGGCATGTTCGGGCCGCAACTCGTCAGCGCGGCGCGCAAGGCCGAGCCGGGCCGCTGGATCGGGCCCATCGCCTCGCCGCGCGGCGTGCATTTCATCAAGGTCATGGCGCGCAACCCGCCGCAGCTGATGCGCTATACCGATGTCCGCGACCAGGTGCGGCAGGACATGATGGCCGCCGAAACCGCCGGCGCGGTCGATGCGGCGGTGCGCAAGATGGAAGCGAAATATGCGATCGATGTGGAAGGCTGACATGCTCGCCGTTTCGAAACTCGGCGCCCTGGCGCTGCTGCTGCTGGCGATCGTCTTCGCCGTCGCCGCGCCGGCGCGCGCCGATGTCTTCAACCTCGGCGAATACAGCTTCCAGCCCGGCGAGGAGCCCGGCACCCATGAACTGATCGTCAGCCTGCCGCAGGCCGTGGCGACGACCGCCGCCATCGGCTGGCCGGCCGGATGCCGCCAGATTGACGCCAGCCGCCAGACGCAGGCCGGGCGGGCGCGGCTGGCCTATACGATCCGCTGCGACCGCGATCTCGCGCGTGATGATGTCATCACCACGCCGTGGCTGGTCGATGGCGCGGCCTATACGTCGTCGGCGCTCGGCGCCGCGCAGAGCCAGCAGCTCCAGGCCGGCGAGACCGGCGTCGTGCTGCCGGTCGGCGCCACGGCGGCGGTGGCGCGCGCGTTTCTGACGGTGGCTGGCGATTTTCTCGGGCAGGGCTTCCTGCATATTCTCGGCGGTTGGGATCACCTCGCCTTTGTGTTGTGCCTGTGCCTGTTGACGCGCGGGCGCACGCTGCTGCTGCTGATCACCGTCTTTACGATCGGCCATTCGCTGTCGCTGTCGCTGGCGTTTTTCGATGTCATCCATGTGCCGGTGCCGCCGGTCGAAGCGGTGATCGCGCTGTCGATCGCCTTCATGGCGCGCGAGGCGCTGCTGTCGAGCGGCACGGATGATAGCGCGACGCGGCGCCGCTACATGATCATCGTCGGGGCTTTCGGGCTGCTCCACGGCCTCGGCTTTGCGACCGCGCTCGGCGAAGTCGGCGTTCCCGATGCCGAACGGCTGCCGGGGCTGGTGTTCTTCAACATCGGCGTCGAGTTGGGGCAACTGGCGTTCGTGACTGGCGTGCTCGGCCTGCTCGCGCTGGCGCGGGCGGCGGGACAGGGGACGGCCTTCCGCCAGGCAGCGCTTTATGGCGCCGGCATCCTCGGCTGCTTCTGGCTGATCGAACGCGTTACCAGCTTTTCGGCCGCCATTGCCTGATCCGCGCATTGCCGCGGCGCGTGCCGCCATCGGCCGCGGCGATTCCGCCGCCGCGCGCGACATTGCCGCCGGGCTGGCGCAATCCGAAGTCGCCGCCGACGCGGCCGAAGGCCTGTTCCTCGCCGGGCTTGCCGATTCGATCCTCGGCCGGATCGGGGTCGGGCTGGCCGGCATGGACGCCGCGGTCGCGCGCCACCCAAAGGCCGAATATCACGCCCAGCGCGCCCGGCTGCTGACCATGCTGCGCCGCGATGGCGAGGCGCGCGAAGCAGCGCTGGCCGCCGAGGCACTGGGGCTGAAAGACCCGCTGAGCTTCGATACCATCGGCTGTGTCCTGGCGCGGCTTGGCGACCATGAAGCGGCGCTGCGCAATTTCGTGCCTGCGGTGGCGATGGACCCCGACAACATCGCCTATCGCACCAACATGGCGCTCGAACTCGGCTTTCTTGGCCGCACCGCCGAGGCGGCGATGCAATATGAGGAGATCCTGGCGCGCGTTCCCGATAATGGCCCGGCGCATTTTGCACTCGCCGGCCTCGCCAAGGCGGCCCCGGCTGCCAACCATGTCGAGCGCATGGAAGCGGTGCTGGCGCGTGGCGTATCCGACGATGACGCGTTGCGGATACGCTATGCGCTCGCCAAGGAATATGAGGATCTGGGGCAGGCGGCGCCGGCCTTTGCCCATCTCGACGCCGCCAACCGCGCTCACAAGGCCCAGCTGGGATATGACTTCACCCAGGACGCCGCGATCTTCGATGCCATCGAAGCCGGCTTTGCACAGGCCGATTTCTGCACCGGGCCGGGCTTTGAAGGCGCCGATCCGATCTTCATCAACGGCATGCCGCGCACCGGCACGACGCTGGTCGATCGCATCCTGTCGTCGCACGCCGACGTGCACAGCGCCGGCGAACTGCAGGCCATGCCGCTGGCGATCAAGCAGCTCACCGCCACGCGCTCACGCGTCGTCCTCGATCCCGAAACGGTCGCGCTGTCGGGCGGCCTCGCGCCCTTTGATATCGGCCGCCTCTATGCGGCGCGCGCCGAACTCCACCGCCGCCGCGCCAATGGCCGCTATATCGACAAATTGCCGGCGAATTTCATGTACATCGGCCATATCGCCCGGGCGCTGCCGCACGCCAGCATCATCTGCCTGCGCCGCCACCCGATGGATGCGGTGTGGAGCAACTACAAAAACCTGTTTGCCACCACATCGACCTACTACACCTATAGCCATGACCTCCTTGACACGGCGCGCTACTATGCCCGCTTCGACCGGATGATGGCCTATTGGGACCGGCTGTTCCCCGGCCGCATCCTGCAGCTGCAATATGAGGAACTCGTTGCCGACCAGGAGGCGCAGAGCCGCCGGCTCTATGCCCATTGCCGCCTCGAATGGACCGCCGCGGCGCTCGATTTTCACACCAATACCGCCGCCGTGGCCACGCCGAGCGCGGCGCAGGTGCGCCGCCCGATGTACAAGGATGCCGTGGCGCGCTGGCGCGCCCACGAAGCCGCGCTGGCACCGGTGCGGGCTTATTTCGAAAGCGTCGGCATCGCCGTCTGAAACGGAAAAGGGGCCGGAAGCCCCCCGGCTTCCGACCCCCGCAGTCCGTCCCGGAACCCGTTAGAACTTGAAGCGGCCTTCGACACCGATCACCCGCGGGCGGGCGACGCTGCGGCCGTAATAGCGCGAGATCACGCCGCCATTGACGAAGCCGAAGCGGCTGAGATCGTTGCTGACGCCGGTGACGGCATATTTGTTGAAGATGTTGTTGGCGAACAGCGACAGTTCATAGACCGGTGTTTTGTAGGTCATCGAGGCGCGGTTCATCACATAGCCCGGCAGTTTTTCGCCGAAACCACGCCCGCCGACGCGGGTCAGGATGTCGCCGGTATAGGTTGCCGTCCAGTTGAACAGCGCTTCGTTTTCGCCGAGCGGCAGCGCATAGGTCGCCGACAGCGCGCCGCTGTGTTTGGCCGATCCCGGCAGGCGATCGCCGGCAAAGACATCGACTTCGCTGAATTTCGGCCGGAAGCGCGGGTCCTTGCTGTTGCGGATCTGCAGCAGTTCGGGAACGTCCTGCGTCAGCTTGGCATCGAGGTAGGAATAGTTGCCGCGGATCGTGAAGCGATCGGTGATGCGCCCGTTGAACGAGAAATCAAAGCCGCGGTTGCGCGCCTTGCCGCCGTTGACGGTGATGCCGATACCGCCGTTGAGCGTGGTGCCGCCGAGCTGGATGCCGTCCCAATCGACCTGGAAGACGGACAGGTTGGTTGTCAGCTTGTTGTCGAAGAACCCGGCGCGAAGGCCGACTTCGATGTTCTTGGTCTTGTCGGGGCCAAAGAACAGCTCGTTCGGCAGCGCGCAGATATTCTGCTGGTTGGGGTTCAACGGCAGCACGCAGGGCGCCGCGCCGGTATTGGCGCCGCCGATGCGATAGCCGGTGCTGTAGGTGGCATAGATCAGCGCGTCGGCACCGAACTTGTACGAGGTATTGGCCTTCCACACGACGCCATCGGATTTGGCCGCGCCCGAACTCGACGGGATGTCGAGATCATCGGCAACCGGCCCGTCGTAATAGGGCAGGGTCGAACCGCCGATGCGATCGAGCTTGTAATCGTAATAGCGGATGCCGCCGGTCACCTGCCATTCGGGGGTGATGCTGAACGACGCTTCGCCGAATATCGCCTTTTCCTCGGTCTTGCTGCGCCCGAACGAGGCATATTCATTGTCGTCGGCGTTCGGAATCACGCCGAAATCGATGCCGGTTGGCGACGCGGCAAAGCCCGGAATATATTCGCGATACGAAGTCGAGGTTTCGAACTTGTTGTAGAAGGCGCCGATCACCCAGCTGAACGGGCCACCGTGGGTCGAAACCAGCCGCAGTTCCTGGTTGAACTGTTCCGAAACGGCGCGCTGGTTGGTGAAACCGGTGAACGCCGGGAAGGCTTCATAGCCGTAATCGAGATCGAGCAGCAGGTCGGTGACATCGACCGAGCTGCGGTTCTTGGTATGGGTATAGGCGGTGGCCGACACCAGTTGGGCGAAGTCGCCAAGCTGCGCCTCGACTTCCAGCGCGCCGAGGTGTGACTGGCGCTTCGACGGTTCGGGCACGCGCCACGGGCCTTCGTACTTGCCCTCGCCGAGCACGCCGCCGCCGGTTGCCTGGCGGCCGCCGGTGCGCGTTTCCTGATAGACATAGGTCAGATAGACGTTGAGATTGTCGAGCGTCAGCCCCAGCGCGTTGCGCGAGGTCAAGGTGCGTTCGTAGTTGACGTCCTTCAGTCGCTGCAGATTGTCGCCCTGCTGGGTGCCGGTGCCGAGCGGATTGCTCGCCGGGCCCGGCTGCGGCAGCGAGACGCCGACGGTGCGCACCGCGAACGGATAATCGATGAAGCCGGGATCGTAATAATAGCCGGTGGCCGAGCGGAAGGCGAGCACGTCCTTGATGATCGGCAGGTTGATCGCGCCATCGACAACATAGCCAAAGCCGCTGCTCTCCTCGACGCCATAGCCGCGGGCATGGACATAGCCGCTGACCGCCGAGGCATCGGGGCGTTCCGGGATATAGCGGATGGCGCCGGCGAGTGTGCCGAGGCCATAAAGCGTGCCCTGCGGCCCGAGCAGCACCTCGACACGCTTCAAATCGATCAGCTTGAAATCGAGATACAGCGGGACTTCGCCGAGATAGGTGCCGATGGCATTGTTGCCGTTGTCGGCAAAGGTGCTGCTGTCATCGGCGCTGAGGCCGCGCATGACGATGGTGCCGGCGCCGCGCGGCCCGGTATCGGTGATGGTGATGCCCGGCGTGAAGGCGCCAAGATCGCGGACGTCGTTGAGCCGCTGTTCCTGCAATTGCTCGGCACCGATCGCGGCGATGTTGATCGGCACATCGGCGAGCGACAGCGACCGGCGGGTGGCGGTTACGACGATGGCGGCATCGTCGTCGGCGGCGGCCTCCGCCTCCGCGGCCAGCGTCGGCGTGGCGGCAAAGGCACCGCCGAGCATGGTTGCCGACAGCAGCGCCGTCTTGAAACTGGTCCTGGACAACATCGTGACCCCCATTGGCAAAACCGGCAGATCGCACCTGGACCACCACGGGCACGCCCAGGTTGCAGTGCAGCACAAAGGCTATGAACGGGGGTGGGGAGGGCCAATGGGGCGTTTGACGTAGCGGTTAACGCCGCATTACGCCTGTGTCAGAATCGCAACAGATCGGCACGGCGATCGGCGAGATAGGGCGTGCGGGCGCGGGCAGCGGCGGTTGCGGCATGGCCGATGTCGGCGACGACCAGCGCCTCCGCCGTCGCCGCCGCGGCCAGCACGTCGCCGGCGGGCCCGATGATGCGCGAACCACCGAGATAGCTCACGTCGCCTTCCACCCCCGATCGGTTGCAAAAGGCGATGTGCACGCCGTTTTCGATGGCGCGCACCGGGATGATCAGGTCGGGAATGGCGTTGCCGTCGCTGGCCAGCGCGGTCGGCGCGAGGATCAGATCGGCCCCAGCGAGCACCTGGCGGCGCACCAGTTCGGGGAATTCGGTGTCATAACAGATTGAAAAGGCGATGACCCAACCGCGATAGCCGACCGGCGGGCCCGGCGGCGGCGCCGGCGTGAACAGCGCCTTTTCATGGTCGCCCCACAAATGCACCTTGCGATAGTTGAGCAGCGCCGCACCATCGCCGCCGACCAGCTGCGCGCTGTTGTAGCGGGTGGTGCCGGCCTGTTCGGGATAGCCCCAGGCAATCGCGATGCGGTGTTCGGCGGCGAGCCGGGCGATGGCCGCGCGCGTCGGCCCGTCGCCAGGCTCGGCATGGCGGCGGATCGCGGCGGCGTCGTTATAGCCGGTGCTCCACAGTTCGGGCGCCAGCAGCAGCTCGACACCGGCGGCGCAGGCATCGGGCAGCAGCGCCGCCAGCCGGGCGATGTTCCCCGCCGGATCGCCGGTCGTGCCCTCGGTCTGCCAGACGCCGATCCGCATGCTGTCTCCTTTTTGCCGGCATAGCGCTCAGTGGTTCCCTACGGCAATCGCGCACTGGCCGCACCGCCTGCGCCGCCCTAACGTGGTGGCCAGGGTGGGGAGACGGGCTGTGCGCTGGACGTTGCAATCGGAAACCGGCCGGCTGACCGACGTGCTGTTGTGCCGGCCCGACCATTACCACTGGATCGACACCAATGCGATCGCGCACGGCACATTGCAGGCCGGCGCGCGCTTCGATCACGCGGCGGCGGTCGGCCAGTATGACGGGCTGGTGGCCGCGCTGACCGGCGCCGGCGTGACCTGCCATTACCTGACGCCGCAGGTCGGCTTTCCCTATCAGGTCTACACCCGCGATTCGAGCCAGGTGACCCCCTGGGGGCCGGTTCTGACCCAGCTGCGGATGCCGGCGCGGCGCGGCGAATATGCCGGGGTGATCGATTTCTACGGCCGCGATTTCTGGCGCTATGCGAGCCATGGCACCATCGAGGGCGGCGATATTCACATCATCCGCCCGGGCCTGCTGCTGGTCGGCCATTCGGGCGTGCGCACCGATCTCGCCGGGGCGACGCAGTTCGCCGGCTGGTTCGCCGACGCCGGCTGGACGGTGCGGCTGCAGGCTTTTGCGGAACATTTCCTGCATCTCGACGTGCTGTTCTGCATGGCAGCCGACGACCTGGCGGTGGCGTGCGTGGAAGTGCTCGGCGATGATTTCAGCGCCTGGGCGGCGGCCAACGGCATCGCCATCATCCCCGCCAGCTATGCCGAGGTGATGGCGATGGGCTGCAATCTGCTGGCGCTCGGCGATCGCCGGGTAATCTCGCCGGCGCACAGTGTGCGCATCAACGCCGAATTGCGCCGCGCCGGCATCGAAGTGCTCGATCCGCCGCTCGATCTGTTCGCGCGCGGTGGCGGCAGCGTCCATTGCCTGACGATGCCGCTCAACCGGCTGCCGTTGTGACCGGCAATCTGCGCGTCGATGGCGCACGGCTGTGGGCCAGCCTGATCGAGACCGCGCAATTCGGTGCGACGCCAAAGGGCGGGCTGTGCCGGCCGGCGCTGTCGGCGGAGGACGCTGCGGTGCGCCGGTGGTTCGTGGCGGCAGCTGAAGCCGCCGGCTGCACGGTCGGCGTCGATGCCATCGGCAATATCTTTGCGCGCCGCGCCGGCAGCGAAGCGGGCCTGGCGCCGATTGCCATCGGCAGCCACCTCGATACGCAGCCGACCGGCGGGCGTTTCGACGGCATATTGGGGGTGCTCGCCGGGCTGGAACTGGTGCGCACATTGAACGACGCCGGCCATGTCACACGCCATCCGATCGAGATCATCGACTGGACCAACGAGGAAGGCGCGCGCTTTGCCCCGGCGATGGTCGCGGCCGGGGTATTCGGCGGCGTGTTCGACCTCGACTATGCCCTCGCCCGCACCGACAAGGCGGGGATAACGCTGGGCGCGGCGCTGGCGGCGAGCGGCTTTGCCGGGCCCGAGCCGGTCGGGCATCGGCTCGCGGCACATTACGAGCTGCATATCGAGCAGGGGCCGGTGCTCGAGGCAGCGGGGCTGGAGATCGGCGTTGTCGTCGGCGTGCAGGGCATCCGCTGGTTCGATGTGACGGTGTCGGGGCTGGCCTGCCACGCCGGCACCATGCCGATGGCGATGCGGCGCGATACGCTGAATGGCGCGGCGCGGCTGGCGCTGGCGGTCGATGCGGTCGGTCGATCCGAACCCGGGCTTTCGCTGTCGACGATCGGCATTTTCGAAGCCTGGCCGGGGTCGCGCAACACCGTGCCCGAAACGGTGCGGATGAGCGTCGACCTGCGGCATCCTGAGGCCGCCGGGCTGGACCGGATGAAGGCGATGTTCCGTGCCGAGGCGGCAGCGATTGCGGCGGCGCTAGGTGTGGATATCGCCATCGCCCCGGTCTGGTCGTCACCGCCGGTCGATTTCGCGCCGCACTGCATCGCCGCGGTGCGCGAAGCGGTCGCGATGCTTGGCTATTCGCACCAGGACATCGTGTCGGGCGCCGGGCATGATTCGGTTTACACCGCGCGGGTCGCGCCGACCGCGATGATCTTCGTGCCGTGCGAAGGCGGCATCAGCCACAATGAGGCCGAGAACATCACGCCGGCGCAGGCCGAGGCGGGGGCCAATGTGCTGCTCCACACGGTATTGGCGCACGACGCGGCATGACAATCGAAGCACGCTCGATCGACCATGTCCCGGCGCATGAGCGCCACGGCCGGGTCGGTGACCAGGGCCCGTTCTGGTTTCTCGGCAATTTCCACTTCTTCACCGTGTCGATCGGCTTCATCGGCCCCAGCCTCGGCCTGTCGCTTGGCGCGACGGCGCTGGCCGGGACGTTGGGCGTGCTGTTCGGCACGCTGTTCATGGCATTTCACGCCTCGCAAGGCGCGGAGCTGGGGCTGCCGCAGATGATCCAGTCGCGCGCGCAGTTCGGCTATCGCGGCGTCCTGGTGCCGCTGTTCGGCGCGCTGTTCACCTTCCTCGGCTTCAACGTCATCAACACGATCATCGTGGCGCAGGGGCTCGATACCATCTGGCAGATCGATCCAGTGGCGGTTGCCGCCGTGTTGACGGTGATCGCGGTGGTGCTGGCGGTCTGGGGGCATGACTGGCTGCACCGGGCGTTTCGCATCCTGTTCTGGATAAACCTGCCGCTGATGACGATTCTGACCGGGGCGATCCTGTTCGGCGCGATCCCGACGCCGGCCGTGACGATATCGACCGGCTTCACCTGGGCTGCCTTCCTGACCCAGTTTGCCGCCGCGGCCAGCTACAACATCACCTATGCGCCCTATGTGTCAGATTATTCGCGCTATCTGCCGGCCACCACGTCACGGGTTCGCATCATCGCCAATGTCTATGCCGGGGCGGCGCTGTCGGCGATCTGGCTGATCGTGCTCGGCGGCTGGCTGGCGACGCATATGGGGGCAAAGGACAGCGTCGGCGCGCTGGTGCAGGCCGGCAACAGCCTTGTCGACGGCATGGGGACCGTGCTCGCCGTGGTGTCGATCGGCGCGCTGGTCGCCACGATGGGGATCAATGCCTATTCGGGGATGCTGACCATCGTCACCGGGCTCGACAGCATCCGCCCGGTCAGGCCGACCCTTCGGTTGCGCATCGGCTTCACCGTCGCGCTGGCGCTGACCTGGTTCGCCATCGCCGCGTCGTTCGGCGGCGATGCTGTCGATGCCCTTAACGCCACGCTGATCGTCATGCTGTATCTGCTGGCGCCTTGGACGGCGATCAATCTCGTCGATTATTTCTGGCTGCGCAAAGGCCGCTATGCCATCACCGATCTTGCCCGGCCCGATGGCATCTATGGCCGCTGGAGCGCGCGCGGCCTTGGCGCCTACTTCGCCGGGTTGCTGGCATCGGTGCCGTTCTTTGCCATCCATCATGTCTGGATTGCACCGGTGGCGCGCGCCATCGATGGTATCGACGTGGCCTGGCTGGTTGGCATGGCCGTGGCGGCGATGGTCTATCTGCTGGCGAGCCGCGGGTTTGATCTGGCCGATGAAATGCCGGCGATATTGGCGAGTGACGCGGCGTTGGGGGAGGCGCCGCCGCCGGCGCCGTCAGCCCGGGCCTGAGGCGAGTTGACGACCGTGGCAGGCGCCGCGGGTCAGTCCCCCTTCACGGCCGCCAGTTCATTGCCGCTAGGATCGCGGAAATGAAACCGCCGCCCGCCGGGAAAGCTGAAAATCGCCCGTGTGATCGTGCCGCCGGCCGCCGCCACGACGTCGAGGCTCGCCTCGAGATCATCGACATCGATCACCACCAAAGGCGCCGCAGTGGCCTCGCTGCCATCGGCCTGCAAGCCCAGGTCGACATCGCCGGTCATTGTCGCCGCATAGCTCGGGCCGAAAGCGTTCAGCGACCAGCCAAAGGCCTGTTCATAAAAGGCCTTGGCTGCGGTGATGTCGCCGACCGGCAGTTCGATGTAGTTGATGCGCGCCATCAGTGGTAGCGGCGCAGCAGGCCGGCGAGCTTGCCCTGTACCTTGACGCGATTGGCGGCATAGCGCTGCGGTTCGAACGCAATGTTCGCCGGGTCGAGGCGGACGATGTTCTTTTCGCGGTGCAGATATTTCAGCGTCGCTTCCTCGCCATCGATCAGCGCCACGACGATATCGCCGTCGCGGGCATCGTCACAGCGCTTGATCAGCGCATAATCGCCGTCGAAAATGCCGGCATCGATCATCGAATCCCCCGACACTTCGAGCGCATAATGGTCACCCGGCCCAAGCAGCGCAGCCGGTACCGACAGCGAGCGGTCGCTTTCGAGTGCCTCCATCGGCAGGCCGGCGGCAATGCGGCCATGCAGCGGCACGACGATGGTATCATTGGCGGCAATCATCGCCTGGACATGCGGGCGCGGCGCGGCCACCGGGGGCACCAGCTTCAACGACGGTTTCGCGCGCAGCGCCTCGGGCATCTGCAGCACCTCCAGCGCGCGGGCGCGGTTGGGCAGGCGGCGGATGAAGCTGCGTTCCTCGAGCGCGTTGATCAGGCGATGGACGCCCGATTTCGATCGCAGCTGCAGCGCATCCTTCATTTCTTCAAAAGACGGCGACACGCCGTCGGCGCGCAGCCGATCGTCGATGAAGGTCAACAGTTCCTGTTGCTTGCGCGTCAGCATCTTCGTCTCCTGTGAGGAACACAGGGGGAACGTTTAAGAAACGTTTCCGATACTGTCAAGCGCGATGCATTCGACCATTTCGCCCGCCGCCGCCGCCGCCGCACCCGGCATCCTGACGATCAGCAGCTGCGCCGCGGCGAGCCGCCCGAGCAGCGCCGAATCCTGCGATTGAAAGGGTTCGGCTGCACCATCGACCAGCCGCGCCCGCAGATGATCGCGCTGTGCGCCATTGGCCGGCAGCGACGCCGCCAGCGGCAGTCGCAGCATCGGCAGCGCTTCCGGTCGTCCGCCCAGCCGCGCCAGCAGCGGCAGCACGAACAACAGCGCGCAGACATGCGCCGACACCGGGTTGCCGGGCAGGCCGATGACGCGCTGCGCTCCGAAGCGCCCGGCGATCATCGGCTTGCCCGGGCGCATCGCGATCTTCCAGAAATCGAGCGTCGCGCCGAGGTCGCGCAGCACCGGCACAACGAGATCATGGTCGCCGACCGAAGCGCCGCCGATGGTGACGATGATATCGCCTCCAGCCGCCTGCAGCGCCGCCGCCAGTGCCTCGCGCCGGTCGGGGATGATGCCCGGATCGTCGACCGCGGCGCCGGCATTTTCGAACAGCGCGCGCAGCATGACGCCGTTGGAGCTGACGATCTGGTCGGGCCCCGGCGTGGCGCCCGGCGGCACCAGTTCGTCGCCGGTGGCGATCAGCGTGACGCGCGGCCGCCGCACCATCGGCACCGCGCCATGGCCGGCAGCGGCGAGCAGTCCGATGCGCGCCGGGGTCAGCCGGTCGCCGGCCGCTGCCAGCAGATCGCCCGCGCCGAAATCCTGGCCGGCGCTGCGGATATGTGCGCCTTGTCGCGGCGGGCCTTCGCCGGCCAGCGTTGCGACATCGCCATCGCGGCGAATTTCCTCCTGCACCACCACCGTGTCGGCCCCCGCTGGCAGCGGCGCGCCGGTGAAGATGCGCGCCGCCTCGCCCGGTTGCAGCGTCCCTGCCCAGCCATGGCCGGCAGCACTTTCGCCCGTCACCCGCCACGGCCCGGGCAGATCGGCCCATCGGATGGCATAGCCGTCCATCGCCGAGGCCGCGAACGGCGGCTGCGTCAGCCGCGCCGGCATCGGCCCGGCCAGGATCCGGCCGCGGGCATGGTCGAGCGTCACCATCTCGGCGGGCAGCGCCACGACGCCATCGAGCAGTTGCGCCAGCGCGTCGTCGACCGCAAGCAGCGCCATCAATCGGCGACCCATTCGCCCGAGCGGCCACCGGACTTTTTCAGCAACCGGACGCCCGAAATCGTCATGCCGCGGTCCATCGCCTTGGCCATGTCGTAAATGGTCAGCAGCGCCACCGAAACCGCGGTCAGCGCCTCCATCTCCACCCCGGTGCCGTGCGTCGTGGCGACAGTGGCGGTGGCGCGGATGCCGGTCGCTTCGATGGCGAGATCGAGCGTCACCGCATCGATCGGCAACGGGTGGCAGAGCGGAATCAGATCGGCGGTGCGCTTGGCGCCCATGATGCCCGCGACCCGCGCCACGGCGAGGACATCGCCCTTGGCGACCGCCTGCGTCCGGATCGCGGTCAGCGCCGCATCGGCGATGGCGATGAAGCCTTCGGCGATTGCTTCGCGGCGGGTGGCGGCCTTGGCCGAAACATCGACCATGCGCGCGGCGCCGTGATCGTCGAGATGGGTGAGGGTCATGCGGCAAGCCCCAACAAGGCCCGCGTCGCCGCCGTCACATCGGCTTGCCGCATCAGCGATTCCCCGACCAGGAAGGTGCGGACGCCGACGGCAGCCAGCCGGGTCAGGTCGTCGGGCCCCGAAAGCCCGCTTTCGCCGACCAGCGTGCGGCCCGGCGTATCGGCAAGATCGAACGACGTCTGAAGATCGACCGCAAGTGTCTTCAAATTGCGGTTGTTGATGCCGAGGAGCGGGGTCTTCAGCCCCAGCGCTCGGTCGCGTTCCTCGGCATTGTGAACCTCCACCAGCACATCGAGGCCATGGGCGATGGCGACTGCCTCCAGTTCGGCGGCCTGGTCATCGGACAGTGCCGCCATGATCAGCAGCACGGCATCGGCGTTGATCGCGCGCGCCTCGATGACCTGCCAGGGATCGACGATGAAATCCTTGCGGATGACCGGCAGCGTGCAGGCG
Organism: Sphingomonadales bacterium; assembly: GCA_038326915.1. GTDB lineage: Bacteria > Pseudomonadota > Alphaproteobacteria > Sphingomonadales > Sphingomonadaceae > Sandarakinorhabdus. The sequence goes on along the minus strand of JBBQKM010000029.1, from coordinate 758 downwards.
GCGCGCGCTGCCATCAGATAGGCATCGCCACCCTGGAACCAGCGGTCTTCGGTCAGCACCGACAGGCAGGTCGCGCCGCCGGCGGCATAGGCGCGGGCGAGGGCAGGGGGGTCGAAATCGGCGCGGATCAGGCCCTTCGACGGGCTGGCCTTCTTGATCTCGGCGATCAGCGCCCAGTGGCCGGCGGCGTGCGCGGCATGGATGGCGGCGATGAAGCCGCGCACCGGGTCGGCGGCGGCGGCAGCGGCCTCCAGATCGGCGAGGCTGCGCGCCTGCCGCGCTGCCGCAACCAGGCCGCGCTTGTGGTCGCAGATTTCCTTGAGGGTGTCGCTCATCGAAATTCGCTCCAGCGGGCCAGAATGTCCCTTGCCGCGCCGCTTGCCAAGGCATCGCGGGCGCGCGCGGCGGCAGCAAGGATCGGCAACCCGGCATCAGCCACGGTCAGCGCCGCCGCGGCGTTGAGGACGACAATGTCATGATAGGCACCTTGCTCGCCGGCGAGCAACGCGCGCAGCCGCGCCGCATTGTGCGCGGCATCGCCGCCGGCCAGCGCGCCGGCATCGCAGACTGCCAGCCCGATATCGGCGGGCGCGATGCTGCCGGTGGTGATCGTCGCTGCCGCAAGCGCGAACTGGCTGGCGCCGGTTACCGTCAATTCGTCATAGCCATCGCCATGGACGACCATGGCGCGGGTGGCGCCGAGTGCGGCCAGCGCTTTCGCCATCGGCAACGTCCAGTCGGGCGAGAACACCCCGACG
>JBBQKM010000028.1:0-15365 GCA_038326915.1 Sphingomonadales bacterium | reverse complement strand
GATCGATGGAGAATTTTCATTTCGACTGGGCGGCTGGCAAGATCGGCCTGCGCGATCGCAACGGGTTCGCGATGGTGCCGCTGCTCGAGCGCCATGCCGGGCTCGATCTTTCGGTTGATTCGGCTGGGCTGGCGGGCGGCATCCGCGATGAACTGGCGGCTGTGCTCGCCGATCCGGCGCGCGTCATCGAAAAGCCGACTGTCGATATGGTGCCGGCGTTCTTCGATGCGATGGCCCGGCGTGACGTGCCGGCAGCGGAGATCGACCTGGCATTCCGTATCATCGGCGATCGCCGGTTTGGCAATTTCGACCGCATCTACCAGCTGATGGCAGCGATGGGCGACGACGCCGGGCGGTTGAAAGTGCCGATCGTTGCCCGGCTGTTGACCGCAGATCCGGAACGGGACGCGGCCTTGAAGTCGCTCGGCGAGCTGCTGGCGCGCCTGCCGCCGGCGACGTTCGCGACGCTGACGGCCGACGACAAGGCGCTACTGGCCGATGGCGACCGGCGGACGCTGGCCAGCGGCTTGATCGCGCGCCAGCCCGACCGCGGCGCCGCCGCCGCGCCGTTGCTGGTGGCGATCCTCGGCGAACAGCTCCGGCTGGCGACTGCCGAGCCGCGGTCGCGCAAAAGCTGGGAAAAGCGCGACCACTGGGCAGCGGTGCAAGCCGCCATGGCCGGGCTGACCCGCATCGGCCCGGCGGCGGCCGGTCAGCTTGGCGCGGTCGAGGCGCTGGTTGCACAGGGGCTGGTGCATGACGGGATGCGAAACAGCGAAGGCTGGCAATTGCTGCTCATGCGGCTCGGCAAGCCGGTCGACGCCATTCCGGAGCCTGAGCGCCCGTCGATCATCACCAAGGATTTCCACGGTCGCCTGCGATCGGTGCTTGCCCGCTACGAGCGCGATCTCGAACGCGAGGCGGCACGCCAGAACGAACCGCCGAATGCGCGCCGCCGGCGCTGAGCGCGGGCGCGGTTACCGGCTATGGGTCCGGGGGTGTCATATCGGGAAAAATTGCATAGGCTGGCGAGCGCGGCGCTGCCCTGTATGGTGGCACCATGATCGCCCATCAGGGCGGCACCACGGGGAATCGCCATGCCGGAATATGATTACATCATCGTCGGCGCCGGCAGCGCCGGCTGCGTGCTCGCCAACCGGCTGAGCGCCGATGGCACGGCGACGGTGCTGCTGCTCGAAGCCGGCGGCAAGGACACCAATCCGATGATCCATATTCCCATCGGCTACGCGACGACGCTGAAGGACCCCAAGGTCAACTGGCTGTATGAAACCGAGGTCGATCCGACGTCGGGCAACCGCCCGCACGTCTGGCCGCGCGGCAAAGTGCTCGGCGGATCATCGTCGATCAACGGGCTGCTCTATGTGCGCGGTCAGGCGGCGGATTTCGACCAATGGGCGCAATTGGGCTGCACGGGCTGGAGCCACAGCGACGTGCTGCCCTATTTCCGCCGCGCCGAGGGCAATGAGCGGCTGGGGGATGACGCGCTGCACGGCAAGGATGGACCGCTCAACGTTTCCGATCCGCGCGACAGCCACCCGATCTCCGACGCGGTGATCCGCGCCGGGGTGGAGGCGGGCATTCCGTTCAACGACGATGTCAACGGCGAGGCGCAGGACGGCATCAGCTATTTCCAGATGACGGTGAAGAACGGCCGGCGCTGGTCGCTGGCGATGGGCTATCTGCGCCCGGCGCTGTCGCGCCAGAACCTGACGCTCGAGATACATGCCCAGGCCGAACGCGTGCTGATCGACGGCAAGCGCGCCACCGGTGTCCGTTATCACCAGAACGGCCGCAGCGTGGAGGCGAAGGCGCGGCGCGAGGTCATCCTGTCGGGCGGCGCGGTCAATTCGCCGCAACTGCTCGAGCTGTCGGGGATCGGCGATCCCGCGGTGCTGGCGGCCGCCGGCGTGCCTGTGGTGCAGGCGCTAAGGGGTGTCGGCACCAATTTGCAGGACCATTACATGGTCAGCACGGCGTTCAAGCTGAAGGACTGCATCACCGTCAACGAGCTCAGCCGCGGCTGGCGGCTGGTGCGCGAGGTGGCGCGCTATGCAACCCAGCGCAAGGGCCTGCTCACCCTGTCGGCAGCACATATCCAGGCTTATGTCCGCACGCGGCCGGGCCTCGCCGGTCCCGATGTCCAGTATCACATCCTGCCGGGTTCGATGGATGTCGAAGCCTATGTCAACAAGGGCGAGATGGTGATGGAGAAACACCCCGGCCTCACCATCGCGCCGTGCCAGCTGCGCCCCGAAAGTCGCGGCACGATCCACATCAAGACCGGCGCGCCGCTCGATCGCCCGGCGATCCGCCCCAATTACCTCGCCGATCCGCTCGACCAGGCAACAATCGTGGCCGGGCTGCGCTGGGCGCGCAAACTCGCGGCCCAGCCGGCGCTGGCCGAGTGGATGGACAGCGAAACCTGGCCTGGCGTTGCCGTTGAATCGGACGCTGCACTGCTCGATTATGCCCGCGAGCGCGGATCGACGCTGTATCACCCGGTCGGCACCGCGCAGATGGGGCGCAGCGACGATCCGATGACGGTGGTCGATCCACAATTGCGCGTGCATGGCATCGAGGGTTTGCGCGTCGTCGACGCCTCGGTGATGCCGCGGCTGGTCAGCGGCAACACCAACGCCGCAACCGTGATGATTGCCGAAAAGGCCAGCGACATGATCCTGGCAGCGGCGCGCGCGCGGATCGCCGCCTGATCGAAAGCTCGTTCCGCGTCAGCCGGCGGGGGCGCGGTCGGGCAGCCGCACGAGGATAAGCGCGGCGACGATGAACAGCGCCCCGGCGATTTCGGGCAGGCCGGGCACTTCGCCAAAGCGCAGCGCGCCGATGATGCCGCCGACGGCCGGCTGAATCAGCAATGCCAGCCCGACGACGATCGGCTTCAGATGGCCGACGGCGAACACCACAAGGCCCTGGCCGATGACCTGGCTGCCGAGGGCGAGCACCACCAGCGGTGTCCAGTCGTGCGGCCAGAACCCGGCGCTGCCGGCCAAGCCCCAGGCGAAGGGCAGTATGGTGATGGCGCCGAACACGGTCGTCAGCGTCAGCAGCGGCAAGGGTGGCAGCGTGCCGCGCAGCCGGTCGATCACGATCAGATAGGCGGTGTAGAACAGCGCCGCGCCGAGGCAAAAGAGATCGCCAGCGAGCAGGCGCGGGCTCAATTCCGCGCTGCGCCCGACGAGCAGCATGGTGCCGGCAATCGCGCAGACAATAGCGAACAGCGCCTTTTTCCCCGGCCGGTGGCCGAGCACGACAAAGCCCCACAGCGGCAACAGGAAGCTGGCGGCATTCGACAACAGCGAGGCATTGGCGAGCGTCGTGCGGACGATGCCGAGGTGCCAAAGCGCGAGATCGATGGCAAAGAACACCCCGCCCAGCGCCGCGAGCGCCAGCGTGCGGCGGTGGAGCGCCCCCGGCGCCGGAGCCTGCCCGGCAAAGCGCGCCAGCAATGCCAGCGGCGCCACCGCCAGCGACATGCGCCACCATGCCGACGCGATCGGCTCGACATCGGCGAGGCGCACCAGCCAGGGGCCAAAGGCCAGCATCACGCTGGCCAGAACCATCGCCGGGAAGGCGAAGCGGTGGACGGCGGCGGGCAGGGCAGTGGTGGCCATGGCGCGGGCCTTAGGCGGTTTGGACCGGCGGCGGAACCCGTGCTCAGTCCTGCCGCATCGCGGCGGCGGCGGCAAAGGGCGCGATGGCGACCGACACAAGGCTGGCGGCGGCGAGCAGTTTCAGCGCGCCGGGGGCGGCAGCACCGACACCGAAGATCAGGATCGGCAGCGCCAGCGGCAGGATGATCAGCCCGGCGAGCGCGCCGCCGCCACGTAATCCCGCGGTGAGCGCCGCGGCGACAACCGCCAGCGCCGCCAGCGCCGGCGTGCCGATCAGCAGCGCCAGCGCCAGCCGCCAGCCGGTGGCGCTGTCCATGCCGACAAGCACCGCGGCGACCGGCAGCGCCGCCAGCAGCGGCAGCGCAAAGCCCAGCCAGTGCGCGACGATGCGCGCCGCGGCGACCAGCTCCATCGCGATGCCGCGTGATGCCAGCTGATCGAGCGTGCCGTCCTCGAGATCGGGCGCCACCAGCGTTTCGACCGGCAGCAGCGCCGCGAGCAGCGCCGCGACCCATACGACGCCAGGGGCAATGCGGGCGAGCAGCCGCGCATCGGGGCCGACGGCAAAGGGGAACAGCGCCGCGACCAGCACAAAGAACATCACTGGCATCCACAGCGCCGGCGAACGGGCGATCAGCGTCAGGTCGCGGCGGACGAGTGTCAGGAACATGGCGTCGGGACCATCAACCGAGCTGCAATCGTTGCGGGTCGACGAGGCCGATATCGCCATGCACCGCGGCAATGATCATGCCGCCGCCGGCGCGATGCGCTGCCATCGCCGCGGCAAGCAGGTGGACCGAGGCGGTGTCGAGCCCGGCGGTCGGTTCGTCGAGCAGCCACAGATCGGCGCCGCTGGCCAACACCCGCGCCAGCCCGGCGCGGCGCCGCTGTCCCGACGACAGATGCTTGCACGGCACATCGGCGAGTGCGGCGACGTTGAGCGCGGCCATCGCACCAGGCAGCCGCGCCATGCCATCATCGAGCCGTGCCCAGTGCGCCAGTTCGTCACCCAGCGTCATGCGCGGCTTCAGCGCCCATTCGTGGCCAAGGAAGCCGCGCGCGCCGCCGCCGCTGATGGTGCCATCGACTGGCGCCAGCAGCCCGGCAAGGATGCGCAACAGGCTCGATTTGCCACTGCCGTTCGGCCCCTCGAGATGCAGCGCCGTGCCGGGTTCGACGCGGAACGACAGCCCCTCGAACAACAACCGGTCGCCGCGGCGGCACGCCAGGTCGGCGACGATCAAAGCTTCTGATGGCACGCACGCACGCTAGCGGCGCCAACCCCGCTTGTCATCCCGGCGCTGTTTCACTCGCCCCCGAATCCCCCTATGGGGGGCGCGATGACCGAATCCGCGCCCCGCCCGACCCTGCCGACCGGCCTCAAGCTGGCGATCGACTATGGCCCGCTGCTGGTGCTGCTGGTCGCCAACAAGCTTGGCGGGCCGTTCGCCGCGACGCTGGCGTTCATGGTGGCGATGGCGGTCGCCATGTCGGTGTCGTGGGTGAAGACGCGGCACATCCCGCCGGTGCTGATCTTTTCCGGCGTCATCGCGCTGATTCTCGGCGGCATCACACTGTGGCTGCGCGACGTGAAGTTCCTGCAGATCAAGTTTTCGATTACCTATGGCGTGTTCGCCGCCATCCTGCTGGTCGGCGTGATCCGCAAGCAGCCATATCTGAAACTGGTGTTCGGCGATGCCTTCCCGACGCTCAGCGAGGCTGGCTGGATGAAGTTCAGCCGCAATTGGGCGTTCTTCTTCCTCGCCATGCTCGGCGCCAACGAGGTGCTGCGCCAGACGCTGACCTTTGATCAATGGACCTGGTTCAAGGCCGCCTCGATCTTCATGACCATGGCGTTCATCCTGTCGCAGGTGCCGCTGCTGATGAAGCACGGCGTCAAGTTCGAGGATTAGCGGCTACTCCGCCGACAGCAGCTCGTGCCGCTTCATCGCATGGCGGAGCTGGTCATAGCTCAGGGCCAGCGCGGCGGCGGTGCGGCGCTGGTTGTGGCGGCAGCGTTCGAGCGCGGCGATGAGGATTTCGCGTTCATAGGCGAGCACCGCGGCACGAAAATCCGAAACGCCGTGCAGCGCCGGTGACGGCAGCGCCGCGGTTTCGCCGACGGGATCGATCTGGCCGCGCGGTGCGTTCGGCGCAGGCGAAATGCCCGGCAGCGCCGCCGGCCGCCACGGGCTTTCGAACGGATCGACGATGATGCGGCCGACCGGCGTTTCGGAATCGCCCCAGCGGTACAGCGAGCGTTCGACGACGTTCTTCAATTCGCGGACATTGCCCGGCCAGGGATGTTCGTTGAGGCACGCCGTTGCCTTGGGCGTGAAGCCCGGAAAGCCCGACCAGCCGAGCTCTGCCGCCATGCGCCGGGCGAAATGCAGCGCGAGGACCTCGATGTCCTCGGCGCGTTCGCGCAAGGGGGGCAGGGTGACGACTTCGAAACTCAGCCGGTCGAGAAGATCGGCGCGAAACCGGCCACGATCGACGAGCGACGGCAAATCCTCATTGGTGGCGCCGACCAGCCGGACATCGACGGCGATAGCGCGGTTCGAACCGATGCGGGTCAATTCGCCATATTCGACGACGCGCAGCAGCCGTTCCTGTGCCGCCGGCGACAGGGTGGCGATTTCGTCGAGGAACAGCGTGCCGCCATCGGCATCCTCGAAGCGCCCGGCGCGGGCGCGCTGCGCGCCGGTGAAGGCGCCGGCTTCATAACCGAACAATTCGGCGTCGATCAGGTTTTCGGGCAGCGCGGCGCAGTTGAGCGAGATCAGCGGCCCGCCCCAGCGCAGGGACAGGCGATGGAGCCGCTCGGCGATCAGTTCCTTGCCGGTGCCACGCTCCCCGATGACCAGCACCGGGCGGTTCAACGGCGCCGCCGCCGAGGCACGTTCGACTGCATCGAGGAAGATCGACGACGATCCGATGAGCGGGGCTGGTTTGGCCATGACTGTAAGTTAGTGCAAATTCCCAACATTCAGCAAGCGTTCACACTCAAAAATCGTATCGCCGCCGTCTCGCATCAATATTTTCAACACGTTATGATTGGCACGCCACTTGGCACGGCTCATGCAAAGCTTCTGGCATGAGCAACCGGACGAAACGCCGGGCGCCACGGACCTAACGCCAAGGAGATTTTCGATGACCAACCTGTTCAACACCACCGCCGCTTTCCGCACCCTGGTCGGCGTTGTCGCCGCCGTCCTGATGGGCAGCACCTTCCTGCTGGCCGCCACCGCCCCCGCCATCACGACGGGCGTGCAGGTTGCCGCCAATTCGGATATCGTCAGCGTCGCCTAACCCCGACACGCTGACGATGGCCGGAGGGCCTGGTTGCGGGATCCCCCCTCTCCCCCGACCGCCCCACCGGCCCACCCGTTGAAGAAGAACTGGAGCTTTCGATCATGGGCATCTTCTCGCGAACCCGCGATATCATCGCCGCCCACCTCACCGACCTTCTCGACCGGGCCGAAGACCCGGCCAAGATGATCCGCATGATCATCATGGAGATGGAGGAAACGCTGGTCGAGGTTCGTGCCTCTGCCGCCCGCACCATCGCCGATCAAAAGGAGATGCGCCGCGCCATCGTCCGCGCCGAAGCGGCGCAGGCGAGCTGGGCCGAAAAGGCCGAGCTGGCGCTGAGCAAGGGCCGCGAGGACCTCGCCAAGGCAGCACTCGTCGAAAAGGGCAAGGCGAAAAGCTTTGTCGACCAGATGCAGGGCGAAGTCGCCGCGCTCGATCAGGGCCTGGCGCTGAACGAGGCCGACATTCACAAGCTGGAGGGCAAGCTGCGCGAGGCGCGCACCCGCCAGAATGTCATCCTCAACCGCATCGAATCGGCGACCAACCGGTCGAAGCTGATCGAGATGACCAAGGGCCCGCGCGTCGATGAAGCCTTTGCGCGTTTCGAGATCCTCGAGCGCCGTGCCGATCTTGCCGAAGGCCGCGCCGATGCGCTGTCGATCGGCGGCCCGCCGCGCACGCTCGCCGATGAATTCGCCGACCTGACCGCCGATGACGAAGTCTCCGCCGAATTGGCGGCGATGAAGGCCCGGCTGGCACCGAAGACGGAAGGCTGATCGCCATGGAAGACGTGCTCCTCCCCATCGTCATCGTCGGCATGCTGTTCATCGGCCTGCCCTGGATGATCCTGCACTATCTGACGAAGTGGAAATCGGGCCGCGGCATCAGCCAGCAGGACGAAGCGCTGCTCGACGATCTCCACGAAATGGCGCGACGCCTCGATGGCCGGTTGAATTCGATCGAACGCATCATCGCCGCCGAAGACCCGACCTGGAAGGACAATCGCCTGACCGACCTGTCGGCCAGCGAAGACAACCGCAACGTCAGCAAGTTCCAGCGCTGAGACAGCGCAGAAAGGACCGCGAGATGGCTCTGAACTCACCATTCCGGCTCGACAAGGCCCACGGCAAGGTCATGGGCGTCTGCGCCGGCCTCGCCAACTACACCGGCATCGAAACCGTCTGGATCCGCGTCGGCTTTCTCGCCGCCACCCTGATCGGCTTCGGCTCCCCGGTCCTCATCTACCTGGTCATCGGCCTTGTTGCCGACAGCCAGCCCGCCTGAACACCCGCAACAGGGATTACCGCCATGAGCGTTCGCCGCACCCGTTTCTACCTCGACAAGCGCAACAAGCGTTTCATGGGGGTCTGCTCGGGCATCGCCGATTATTTCGGCTGGGATGCCACCTGGGTTCGCGTCGGCTTTGTCGCGCTGACCGTGATGGGCGTCGGCTTCCTGCCGTTCCTCTATCTCGCCGCCGGCTTCATCGCCGATCCCAAGCCCAACATGCTGTACAATGAAAGCCTCGAGGACCGGCAGTTCTGGAAAAGCGTCCGCGTCTCGCCGCAGACCACCGTGCGCGACGTCAACGCCGCCTTCCGCGATGCCGACCGCCGCCTGCGCGACATCGAAGCCTATGTAACGACGTCGAACAGCAGCCTTGCCAAGGAAATCGAAGGCCTGCGCTAAGGCGCGGCTTTCGGGGGAGACGCACATGATCATCGGTTCCGGCAGCTTCGTCCTCGCCATCATCGCGATGAGCTTCATCGCCTGGGTGGTGACAACCGCCATCCGTGCCAAGCACGGTTACCCGATCGAAAACGAATGGGGCGGCACGACCCACAAACAGGCCGAGGACGATCTGAAGCGCCAGAACGCGATCCTGGAACGCGAGAATGCGATGCTGCGCGACAAGATCGGCCGCATCGAGGAACGCACCGCCGTCCTCGAACGCATTGCCACCGACACGCCGAACCGGCTTTCCGCCGAAATCGAGAAGCTGCGCTGAAAACGGCCAATCCGGGGATCATCGAACCATGAGCGAACTCGCCCTTCTCATCCCGATCCTGGGGGTTTCGATCCCGATCGTCGCCATCGTCGGCGGCATCGGCAGCAAGGTGTTCAAGCGCTGGGCCGATCTGAAGGAAAAACAGATCGATCTCGCCGCCCGCACCGCTGGCGAACAGGCGGCGCAATATGCCGCCAAGATCGAACGGCTGGAGGAACATGTCGCCGTGCTCAACCGCATCGTCACCGACCGCAACGAAGGCCTGACCGCGCAGATCGAAAGCCTGCGCGATGCGCCCGCGCCGTTGCGGTCCCCGGCCAAGGAGTAGCCCGCATGTTTCTCGATGCCTCCGACCTGTTTCCGTTCGTCGTCCTGGCGATCGTCTTCGCCGCGATCCTCGGCAGCGTCGCCAAGCGCTGGATGAAGCTGAAGGAAAAGCAGCTCGAACTCGCCGCGACCGTCGCCGGTGAACAGGCGGCGCAATATGCGACCAAGATCGAGCGGCTGGAGAGCCATGTCGCGACGCTCAACCGCATCGTCACCGATCGTGGCGACACCCTCACCGCGCAGATCGACAGCCTGCGCGATGTCCCCGTCAAGCTGAACTGAGGCCAGCCCAATGCCACTCGATCCGACGCTCATCGAAGCGATTGCCCCCGTCGGCGTCAGCGCCGTGTTCATCGGCACCATCGGCTGGGTGATGACGACCTGGATCCGGGTCAAGAACGGCTATCCGCTGGAAAGCAGCTGGGGCAAACCGTTGCTGCCCGCCAGCAGCGGCGAGACGCAGGAACGCATCAAGCTGCTTGCCCAGGAAAACGCCCAGCTGCGCGCCGAGATCGGCAGCGTCAAGGACCGGCTCCAGGTGCTCGAACGCATCGCCACCGATCCCGCGCGGCGGCTGTCGGCCGAAATCGACAGCCTGCCGGCAAAGCAGGTCAACTAGAAAAAAACCTTCGTCGTCGCACCCCCTCAAACCCTGCGAGACCCCAAGATGAATCCGTTTGAAATGGTCGTTTTGATCGTGGCGATTGTCACGATCGGCCGAGTGATCAGCGCCAGATATGGCGTCAATGTCGGGGGTGGCCGCAAGGACCGCCGGCTGGCAGCGATGCAACAGACCGAAGCCGAAAGCGACGAAGCAGCGCGACTGCGCGCCGAGGTCACCCGCCTCAATGATCGCATCCAGGTGCTCGAACGCCTGGCGACCGACCCGGCCAAGCGGCTGTCGGACGAGATCGAATCGCTGAAATAACCCCGTTGAACCAGTGACTCCAGAAAGGGAGGATCCGCCATGCCACCCATTGAATCGCTGCTGGTGCTCAGCACGGCCAGCCTCGCCGGGCTCGGCCTCGTCGCCGGCTTTTCGGCCTGGGCCTGGGCCGGCTGGCTGCGGCTGCGGGCGCACGAGACCGAACAGGGCCGGGCGCACCACGCCGCCGACCTGCCGGCCATTGGCCAGCGCATCGATCTCGCCGATTTGAAGGAACGCATCCGCAAGCTGGAAGCCATCGCCGCCGGCGTTGAATTGTAACCCGCGTTGCCCCGGTTGCCGCCGGGGCGACAATCAATCGGGTTGACCCCCGGCGCGCGCCACCGCAAACCCTCGCTGATGACCATCGCCACTTTCGCCGATGTCGAGGCCGAATTCGAAGCGCTCGACGATTGGGACGACCGCTATCGCCTGCTCATCGATCTCGGCCGCGCGCTGCCGCCGATGCCCGACGTGCTGAAGACCGACGCGACGAAAGTGCGCGGCTGCGCCAGCCAGGTCTGGCTGCACCCCCGGCTCGAATCCGGCACCCTGAAATTCAACGCCGACAGCGACGCCGCCATCGTCAAGGGGTTGGTCGCACTGGTGCTGATGCTCGCCGATGGGCGCGCCCCCGCCGACATCGACACGGCTGAAATCCGCGCCCGGCTCGACGCGCTGGGGCTGGCGCGGCACCTGTCGTCGAACCGCACCCAGGGCCTGGCCTCGATGGTGGCGCGGATCGGCGATCTCGCCCACGAGGCGGCATGAAGCCACCGATCGACGCCCGCACCGCCGATGAACGCCAGCAGCGCTTCGTCCAGCATTTCCTGTCGGGCGTGCCGCATCTCGCCGCGCTCGGCATCGCCTATCGCAGCCATGGGCCCGACTGGGCGGAACTGGCGATGCCGTTCGCCGACCAGCAGCTTGCCGACCCCGACTATGGCATCATTGCCTCGGGCGCGATCTTCACGCTGATGGATTCGGCCGCCGGTTTTTCCGTCCACATGGCGCTGGGCGAATTCCTGCCGATCGCCACCATCGACCTGCGCATGGACTATCTGCGCGGACCGGCGCCGGGGGCCACTGTCACCGGACGGGCCAGCTGCTACCGCATGACCCGCCAGATCGCCTTTGTCCGCGGCGTCGCCCACGATGGCGACCCCGATCATCCGATCGCCAACATGGCCGGGACCTTCATCATAACTCGGCCGGCGGTCGGCGCATGACCAGCACCGCGCTTGCCCGCGCGCTGCGCGACGAACGCCATGGCCGGCTCGACATGCTGCCCTATGCGCGGCTGCTCGACCTGCGATTCGAACAGGATGACAATGAAGTGCGGCTGATCATGCCGTTCAGCCTGGGGCTGGTCGGCGCGCCGGGGCGGCTGCACGGCGGGGCGCTCGCCGGGCTGCTCGAAATCGCCGGGCTGGCGGCAGTGATCGTCGCACAGCCCGATGCCGACCGGCTGCCGCGGCTGCGCCCGGTCACCGTCACCGCCGATTTCATGCGCGAAGGCACGCCGGTCGATACGATTGCCGCCGCCGAGGTGACGCGGCTGGGCCGGCGCATCATCAATGTCAGCAGCCGCGCCTGGCAATATGATCGTGGCCGGCCGATCGCGATGGCCAATATCAACTTTCTCGCCGACTGGCCCTAGGCCCCGCTTCACCGCGGCGGCGACATGGCCTCCACCGCCGCTGCCGGCAGGTCGCTGAACACGCCGTCGATTCCGGTCTCCAGATAGACGCGGATCTCGCCGGCGGCGTCGCCGCGGTCCTGAAGTGCGGTGCCTTTGCGAAACGGCGCGGCGAGGAAGTAATTTTCGGGCCGGAACGTCCACGGGTGGACCTGCAGCCCGGCGGCATGGGCGTCGGCGACCAATGGTGTCGGCGCCAGCAGATTGCCGGCGGCGTCGCGCGGGATGATGCGGTCGCGGTTTGGGCCGATGCCCTGGGCATATTCGGCGATCGCCTTCAGCCCCTCCGGCGTCACCATCGCATCATAGCTGTTGCCGTCGGCAGAGGTTTTCGCGTCGATCAGCTGGATCAGCCGGACTTTGGTCTGGCTGTGCAGCGCCCGCAAATTGCCGACTTCGAACGACTGGATGAACACCGGGCTGTCGGGCTCTGTCCAGCCGGCGCTCGCCAGGGCGGCGAGCAGCACCGGTTCGAGCGCCAGATTGATCCCGCGGAAATAGCTCGGGTGCTTGGTTTCGGGATAGATGCCGATGGTGCGGCCGGTGCGCGCTGTCTCAACCTTGGCCAGCGCGATGATCTCGTCGAGCGTCGGGATGGTGAACTGGCCGTCGAACTTGGCATTGGCGGCGCGCAACTGGGGCAGACGCTCGCGGGCGCGCAGCGTCTTCAGTTCGGCGAGGGTGAAATCCTCGGTGAACCAGCCGGTGACCGCTTCGCCATCGATGGTCTTCGTGGCCCTGCGCGCGGCGAATTCGGGACGGCTGGCGACATCGGTGGTGCCCGAGATCTCGTTCTCGTGCCGTGCGACGAGCTGGTGGTCGCGAGTGGAGACCAGGTCGGGCTCGATGAAATCGGCACCCTGTTCGATGGCGCGCGTGTAACTGGCGATGGTGTGTTCGGGGCGATCGGCGCTGGCGCCGCGATGGGCGATGACGATCGGCGGGCAAGGCGGCGGCAGTGCCGGCGGTGATTTCGGCAGGCCGCTCGATCGCGGCGCGGCGCTGGCGGAACTGGCGATCACGGCAAACACTCCGGCTATCAGCAAAAAGCGCATCCGCAACACCCCGGGCCGCATCGGCGCGACGACCCCCGCATAGCAGAAAACCATTGCGGCGCGAGCTTCAAGGCGGCGCTTTTCGGTGGACGTTTGGGCCGCCGGGCGTGATCAACTATGCTACCAGTCGAAGATCCGCTGGAACGACCGGGCAATCTGTCCGGGGGGCCGCTGTTTCCGGAGCCATGTCGTGCACAATGCCGAATTGAGTGTCCTTGCCCACGATCTGCCGTTCGCGCGACCGTTCCACATTTCGGGTTATACCTTCAATTCCGCGCCGATCGTGGAGGCGCATGTCAGCCGCAACGGCCTGACCGGGCGCGGCGAATCGGCCGGCGTCTATTTTACCGGCGACGACCCAGATGTGTTCATCGAACAGCTGCGCGCGATGATCCCGGCGGTGGCGCGCGGCCTCACCCGCGCCGAACTGCAGGTCGCGCTGCCCCCTGGCGGCGCCCGCAACGCGCTCGATTGCGCGTTGTGGGAGCTGGAATCGCTCGAAACCGGCCAGCCGGTCTGGGCGATCGCCGGGCTGGCGCCGCCCCGTGCGCTGGTGACGACGCTGACGCTGGGCGCCGATGCTCCGGGCGTGATGGCGCATGCGGCGGTGCACGACTACCCCCATGCCCGGGCGCTGAAACTGAAACTCAGCGGTGAAAGCGCGATCGATATCGAACGCGTGCGCGCTGTCCGCGCGGTGCGGCCCGATGTCTGGATCGGGGTCGATGCCAACCAGGGCTATACTGCTGCCAGTATCGGCGACCTGATCCCGGTGCTGATGGATTGCCGGGTCGCGCTGCTCGAACAGCCGTTCGCGCGCGGTGCGGAGGCGCAGCTCGATGGGCTGCGGCTGCCGTTGCCGGTGGCGGCGGATGAAAGCTGCCTCGATCTTGGCGAGCTCGAAGCGCTGCCGGGCCGGTTCGATATGGTCAACATCAAGCTCGACAAATGTGGCGGACTGACCGAAGCGCTGGCGATCGCGCGGCGCGCGGCCGAACTGGGGCTGAAGGTCATGGTCGGCAACATGTGCGGCACCAGCCTTGCCATGGCGCCGGGGTTCGTGGTCGGTCAGCTGTGCGCTGTCGTCGATCTCGATGGGCCAATCTTCCTCAAGGCCGATCGCCAGCCGGCTGTGTCTTATGCCGACGGGTTAATCTGGTGCAGCGCCGAAGTCTGGGGCGCTATCCCGGCGTGACATTACGGCACCGACTGTCTCGATTATCCATTTTCGTGTAGCGAGTTCGAAATGATCGATCTGCCAACGCCTTATCTGCTGTTCCTCGGCGACACGACCCACCCGTCCTATGCCAAGACCGCGCTGGGGCTGAAGGATTGGGCGCCCGACCTGTGCCTCGCCGAGATCGCGCTGCCCGGCGCGACCGTTACCACCGGCCTGCCGCGGATGGCGGTGGCAGAGGCCGCCGCCGCCGGCGCGCGCAGCATCGTCATCGGCGTCGCCGCCGAAGGCGGGCAGATCCAGGAGCACTGGGTGCCCTTGCTGATTGCCGCGCTGGAAGCCGGGCTCGATATCGTCAGCGGCATGCATTCGCGGGTCGAGGATGTGCCGGCGCTGCACGCCGCGGTGGCGCGCACCGGCCGCCGCGTCTTTGACGTGCGCCGCCCGCCGGCCAACATCGAATGCGGTACCGGCGAACGCCGCACCGGCAAGCGCCTGCTCACCGTCGGCACCGATTGTGCGCTGGGCAAGAAATACACCGCGCTCGCCATCGCCCGGGCATTCGCGGCGCGCGGCGTCGCTTGCGATTTCCGCGCCACCGGCCAGACTGGCATCATGATCGCCGGCGCCGGCATTCCGATCGATTCGGTCGTCGCCGATTTCGTCGCCGGCGCCGCTGAAATGCTGTCGCCGGCAGCGGCGCCCGACCATTGGGATGTCATCGAAGGCCAGGGTTCACTCTACCATCCGGCTTACGCCGGCGTCTCGCTCGGCCTGCTGCACGGCAGCCAGCCCGATGTCATCGTTCTGTGCCACGAGGCGGGGCGGGCCGAGATCATCGGCTGCCCGGGCTATGCGCTGCCGCCGCTGGCCGATGCCATCGCTCTCAACCTTGCGCACGCCCGGCGCACCAACCCGGCGGCGCGCTGTGCCGGCATCAGCCTCAATACCGCGTCGCTGGCCGCGCCCGAAGCTGCGGCCGTGATCGCCGAAACCGCGGTTGCGCTGGGCCTGCCGGTCGCCGATCCGATCCGCGGCGGCGCCGATTTCGACCGGCTGGTCGCGGCCTGCCTTGCCTGATCAGCGACTGTTGGGTGGTGCACCCGGCAGGAATCGAACCCCCGGTCGGCGGCGGCCGAGAACAAAAGGCGCAGGTTCGCGGGCGCCGCGCGGGGTGGTGCACCCGGCAGGAATCGAACCTGCGACCTT
>JBBQKM010000027.1:0-15389 GCA_038326915.1 Sphingomonadales bacterium | reverse complement strand
TAGATGTGCGGCTCGCGGCGACGCGCCAGCGTGCCGACGAACACCGCGAGATAGGCGACCCAAACGATGGTCAGCCAGATATCGACATACCATTCAGGTTCGGCATATTCGCGCGCTTCCGTGACCCCCATGACATAGCCGGTGGCGGCGAGCACGATGAACAGCTGGTAGCCCCAGAATACGAAGCGGGCGAGCGACGGGAAGGCCAGCCGCGTGCGGCAGGTGCGCTGGACGACATAAAAGCTGGTGGAGATCAGCGCGTTGCCGCCAAAGGCGAAGATGACGGCGGAGGTGTGCAGCGGCCGCAGCCGGCCGAAACTCGTCCATTCAAGCCCGAGATTGAGCACCGGAAACGCCAGCTGCAGCGCGATGGTCAGCCCGACGAGCAGCCCGACGACGCCCCAGAAGGTCGTCGCGATGACTCCCCAGCGCACCGGTTCATCGTCATAATGCGAGCGATCGACGACCCGCGTGCCGGCAAAATCCGCCGTGCGGACCGTTGCCACTGCAGCCAGCAGCGCCGCCAACCCGACGATCGCCATATGCACGGCGAATGGCCCGTCGACCGCCTTGGCCGCGGCGAACACCGCCGCCACCATCACGACGACATAGCCGCCCGATTTCAATACCGCTGCCTGCATCTTGCTGCCCCGTTGCTTCATGGCGAAGTCACGTGGCAGGCAATGCACCCTCGCCCTGCCGCGCCGATATACGGGGTAACCCTGATCACGGCTGGAAACGGGGCCATAAGGGCTTTGCAGGATCAGCGCCCCGCCATTGGCCGTGTCGAACCAAGACAAAGTGGCGCCCCGGACGTGACGGTGCGCGAAAGGCAAAAGGCTTGCCTTCGGTTGTCCGAGAGGCGCCTCACGGATGACACGAGCGCAAAAAGACGGGGGCCGTGCGCGCCGCCTTGTCCTAGATCAGAAAAATGCTGATTCTGCCGGCATCGATCGGCGAGCGATGGCTCTGCCGATGTGTTTATTCGCTGGCATAACGCTGCAGCGACGGTTGAACGTCAGCGACTGTCACCGACAAGGACAAAGGGTGCCCAGAAGGCAGGGTGGCTGCGGTACGGCAAGGCCCCGGGTTTCTGCCGGAAATCGTGCATGGCGGCTTGCAGGCCGGCGGCGGTAACGTGGGCGCCTTTGACGAACAACGCCGCCATCAGATCGGCGGTGGCGGCCGAATCCACGTTCCAGTGCGAGACCAGCAAGCGGCGGGCGCCGGCTTGGCGGAAGGCCTGGGCCAGGCCGGAAAACGGCTGCCCCACCAGCGCATCGCCGGGTGCGGCCGTGTTGCAGCCGGACAGGATGACCAGATCGGCATCCAGTTTAAGCGTAGCGATCTCGCTGGCCGACAGCAGGCCATCTTCCGCCGCATCGTTGCTGCTACAACTGGCCGGGGCCAGCACCAGCGCCGGCTCTTCGCCGCTGGCTTCGTTATCGGCCAGACCGTGGGTGGCAAACAGCAGGGTGCGATAGCGGGCGAGATCGCCATTATCGCTGCGCTGCCGCACCTCGCGTTCCGAAGCCTGCGCGCCCGTCAGCAGCGTTGTCGTGCCTTGCTTGCCAAGCGCGCTGGCGACACGTTCGGCCTCCCGCCGCGTGTCGGGCAGCGGTTGCATGGCGCAGATGGCAGTGGCAGTGCGGGCCGTGCCGCGCTGCTCCCCGCGCAGTTTCACAAAGCCCGCCATGCCCGCCACCTGGATGGTGCCGGGGGTGGCGCCGGTCAGCGCTGGATCGGCCACCGCCAGCAACACCCGATCGGCGCGGCTGGGCGCGCCGATGTTGCGCGCCGCCGCCAGCGCCGCGATACCGGGCTGTACAACGATGGCGAAACGATCGGCCAGCCACCGGCTGTTGCGATAGCGCGCCAGCAGATCGGCGTCCTTGGCCGGCCTCGACACCAGCAGCCCCAGCGGCAGCCGCGCGAGCGGGCCATCGGCGACAATCTGCAGCGTGGTGATGCCTTTCAGATGTGGCAGCAGCGGCGCGATCACCCTTGCGTAAAGCGCATGCGAGGCAGCTACATCGAATTCCGGCAGATCGGCGGCGGTGAGTGCGGCATCGATTACGAGGCCACGGCGCAGGGTTGCAACCTGTGCCGTCAGAACCTCGCGCTTTGTGTCGGGGAGGATTTGCATGAACGTGCCGCCGCGCGTTATCACCAGAACGCGCAGCGCATCGTTGTTCTGCATGAGAGCAATCATCGCTTCATGCCGGCGCAACAGGGGCTGGCGTCCCGAATTCATGCCGGCCAATGGCACTTCCTGGCGCCTGGAAAGCGCAGCGAGGGCGGGATCGGCGGCGGCAATCTGCGCGTCCAGCGCCGCCATGCGCCCCTGCAACGCAGTGATCTGCGGCACGACTGCCAAGGTATCGGCCTGGTTCACCACGTTGCGTCGCAATTTGGTCAATTCAATCTGGTCGATGCGCTGCGCCTCGACCAACGCCTTGATCGTCGGATTGCTGATGCTGCGTCGCGCGGCGGCCTGCCAGGCAATTGTGGACAAACCGGTAGCGGCTTCATCGAGCTGCAATAGGGCAAATGCGCGTGCGGCGCGTGTGCTGTCGGTGGCAGGCAGCGAATACACCGCCGCTTTCAGCGCGCCAAACAAATCATCAGACCAAGCGAGACCGAGTTCGCTGCCCACACTATTCAGTATCTGTGTGCCCAGCATCGGCTGTCGCAGCACGCCAATCGATGTGTCGATTTCGATGATCGCAGCCTCTGGATGTCCTGATTTTGCCAGCGCGGCCGCCAGAAGGGCGCGATATGTTTGGGTGCGAGGGTGTTCATTGCCGAACTGCGCGGCGATTGCGGCAACTGCCGGTTCAATCAAGCGAACCGCTTCTGCGGGGTTTGTGTCCAAAAGCAGGCCGCCGAGTATGGCTCGAGCGGTCAGAGTGACAATATGATTGGGACCATACAGCCGCTCTCGTATCACAACCGCCCGGCGCGCGGCCGCCTCAGCGTCGGAAGCGCGGCCCACCTGGCCATAGGTTCGCGCCAGCGTCAGCAGTATGAATCCAGTGGTTGCAGAATTGCGCCCGGTCTGCGCTTCACTTGCCGACAAGGCGCGTTCAAGCGAAGCGATTGCGTCTTCAAGCTGACCCGCCTGCGCCTGCATCTCACCCAGCCTTCGCAGCCTGGTGGCCAGCAGGCCGTTTGTGCCTTCTGTCTCGGAACGCGCCACTGCTTGCTTTTGCATCATTACTGCCGGGATCAATCGCCCGGATGCCGCCCAAACGCCCGCCAGATCAACGAGAGCTGCAGTCTCGCGCTGCGGATTGGGGCGTGGACGGGCACGCTCGATTGCCAGCGCGCGTTCACGAAACGGCTCACTCGCCATATGCCCTTCGGCAACGAAAAGGGCGTCACCAAGCCTTGCCAACGGAAAACCAAGCCGGCTGTCGGTAGCCCCGAAGCGCTGCTCCATTCTCGCCAGCGCCGCACGATCAAGGCTGACGGCTTGGGCCGGGTGTCGGGTAACTTCGTTCAGGCCGGCCTGCAAATCCAGCAAGGCCCGATCATGCACGGTAAGCGCCGACGTTTCAGCCAATCGGCGTGCGGCTGTGATGGCAGCTTGCTGTTCGGGCAATTTGCCTTGCCCAGCCAGCACATTTGCTTGCCGCCGCAGCGTCAGCGAGCGCTGCGCAGGGTCCGTCTGTACCGCCAGCGCAGACGTGATGAGGCCCAGCGCTTTTTCGAACTGTCCTTGCCAGTTCAACGCTTCCCCCCGCAGCGATTGGGCGCGGGCCAGGGCTTGCGGTTCGGGCTCGGCGCCGAGGTGGATGATGGCACTGGCCAGAGTGGTATCGGCTTCGGGAAACACCATCTCCACGATCAGCGCACGGCCCAGTTCGATTTCGCATAGCGCGGTTTTCGGCGTGGCAGCCCCCCAGGCCTGTTGACACAGGACGAGGTGAGCGCGGGCCAGATCGACCTGGCGGCTCGGTTCGATACTGTCGGGATCGGCCATGGCGGCAGCGCTGGCGGCGAGCCGGGCCTCCAGCGCTGCAGTCCCGGCCGATGATGCCAGCGGCGGTGCTGCCATGGCCGGCAGGGTAGCAGCGATGACCATCCCGATGGCGATGACAATCTTCAAGCCTGATTGCCTCCAGCTGCAATTGCTTACGCTAACACGGCTTGTCTTTCCGTCCAAAAGCCTAGCCTGCGCTCCGGTCCCCAGCCGGCGTCACCATCGGCAGCAATTCGGCGGTGGCCTGGTTCCAATCGGGAAAGGCATCAAATCGCGGCGTGAAGCGCGGCCGCAGCAGCCGCAGCGCGAACGGGAAAACGAACAACGTGCCCACCAGCGAAGCGAGCATGGTGACCGGCACCAGCACCGCGATCCAGTGGTGGACGAGATAGCCCGGCGAGGCCAGCAGCACGACATAGCCGACCGCGACCGCCATCGCGACGCAGACCGCGGCACCACCGGCGGAGGCATGCGCGACCCGGATGGCATCGAGATAGCTGAGGCTTTGATCGAGCGCTTCACGAATGCGGAAGGTGAAGTAGATGAGATAATCGAGCCCGACACCGACCGCGATGGTGGCGACGGCGGCAGTGGCGACATTCAGCGTGGTGCCGGTCCAGCCGAGCCAGGCGAAATTGGTGGCGATGGTCAGCGCCGACGGGATGAGGAACAGCAGCGCCATCACCCAGGACCGGAACACCAGCCCGCCGATGACCATGACGATGACCAGCAACAGCGCCGCCTTTTCAAGGCTGACGCGAACGATGCCATCGGCCAGCGCCTTGGCCGTGACCGCGGAGCCGCCGATGCTGACGGCAAGGCCCTTGTCACGGGCATAGGCCTGAACCGTATCGATCAACCGGGTCGCAACGCGGGTTTCATCGGTGGCGACAAAGGCCCGCAGCCGCAGATAGCGGCCAGTATCGTCGATCAGGCCGACGGCACGGCCGCCGCCGAACAGCACGGTCCAGATCTGCCGGGATTCTTCGGCCGTGGCGGCAATCGTGGCCGTGCAATCGGCGGTGCCGGCGAAACGACAGCCCAGGAACCGGATGATGCCGGCGGGTGACAGCACGGCGCGCACCGCATCATCGGCGGCCATGCGGCCCTCAAGGCCGAGCAGCGCCGATTGCACGCCGGGTTCGAAGGCGCCATCGGGGCGGCCGGTGTCGATCATCACGTCCATGACATAGGGCCCGACGCCGGCCGCGGTGAGTTCGTGGACAGTGCGTTGCACAGGCACATCGGGCGCCGTGTAGATCGCCATCGAATGCGACACCGCGACCCGCGACACGCCGATCGCCAGCACGACGACGCCGATCGCCAGCCCCAGCGCGATACGCCCGGCTGGCCCGGTCAACGCCGTTTCGACGATGCGGCGCAACGCCCGCTGCCACATCGGGCTGAGATCGCCATAGCCCGGCCGCATCACCGGCCGGCGCAGCAACACGCGGATCGCGGGCACCACGGTGAGTTCCAGCACCAGTGCGGCGATCAGGCCCAGCCCGGCCAACAGGCCAAAGCGCGCCAGCGCCGACACATCGAGCAGCAGCAGCGAAAACAGGCAGGTAGCGGCGCCAGCGACCGCGATCGTCAGCACCGGGCCTTGCGCGGCCATGGTCGCCACGATGGCCGCGGCATTGGCCTCGCGGCTCGCCTGTTCGCCGACAGGCGTTCGGCTGCGCACTTCCTCCATGTAGCGTTTGAGCAATTGCACCGAATGGCCGGCACCGACCGCCAGGATCAGCACGGGGGCAAGCACGGTATAGGTATCGAGCGGCAGGCCGAACCAGCCGTACAGGCCCAGCCCGATCAACGTCGCGGTCAGGCCGGTAAAGATCGGCACGACCACAGCCTGCATCGACCGCAGCGCCTCCCAGTGCAAGGCCAGGATCAGCGCCATGATGACCGGGAAGAAATAGGCGATGCGTTTGGAATAGAGGTCGTTCTGGGCAAGGAATGCCGGCTGGCCCGAATAGGCGATTGCGACACCGTCACGGCCGGCGCCAGCCACAATGGCGTCGACCTTTTCCAGCAACGGCCCGAAGCTGCCGCTCGACACCGCGACATCGGCATAAACCGTCAGCGAACCATCGGGCGCCTGGACCAGCGATGCCTGCGGGCCAAGACCATCACTGACCGCAGCGGACAGCCCGGCCCGGGCAGTGCACAAAACATCGAGGCCGTTGACGACCAGGTCACCGCGATCGTCGGCCAGATATTTGACCGTTGATGAGCCGACGCCATAGACGCGCCCCGCCGCGATGCCGGGCAATCGTGTGAGGGCTTGCGACAGCGCACAGGCCGCCGCGACCCGCGCCGCCGGTGTGCCGTCGCTGACCAGAAAGGCCAGCGTGTTGCGGCTTTCAAAGGTGTCCTGGATGGCGTGAATCTGTGCCGACAACGGGCTGCGGTTGGGCAACGAGCTATCGAAATCGCTGACGAAATGCAGATGGCGCGCACCGGCGAGCGCCACCAGCGCCGCCAGCGCCACCATGGCAATGACCATCCAGGGTCGGCGCGTGACGAAGGTTGCAAGCACGGTGAACATGGAATTTCTCCTGTGTTGACGCGGATCAGAAACCGGCGCGCACGGCGAACGCGACCGTGTTGTTGGGACGCAATTGACCAAAGAATGTGCCGCGCGCCCCGCCATGGTGTTCGGCGAGCAGTGACAGGCGCAGCGTGTCGTTGAGGCGGTGGCTGGCCTTCAACTGCACATAGTTGCCGCCGCCGGTGAATGCCGCGACGGTCGCTTCGATGGCGGCGCGGTCGCCGGCCAAACCCTTGCGGACCCGGATGGTGCCGCCGAAAATGGTGTCCTGCCACGCCGAATGGATGACGTCGTTGCGCCCGGAAAGCACCGGCGAGGCGCCGGGCGCGAGCGCCGCTGCTCGACTGACCCGCAGCACCGCCTGCGCGATGACCGACCATTGCCCGCGAAAACTGCGATCGACGCCCAGCACACCGGCGAACCGCGGCACCTGCCCCGCCTGCCCGCGCGTTGCGTCGTCGGCATAGTCATAGCCGGCGACTTCGAGCCGCACGCCGAAATCGCCCAATGTTGTTGAAAAGTCGCCGCCGAGCTTCGCGTGGCGCGGGTGGTGCTGCACCAACGTCGGCGCGCCAGCGACGCTGCGATCGATGGCCAGCCAGGGCGTGCGGTCGGCGACATCGGCATAGGTGACCGACCAGTCGATCCGGCTGCCGAAGCGTTCATAGCGCAGGGCAAATTGTGTCTCGGCAGCCGCTGGCCGCTCCTGCCGGCTGGCGAGGCCGGCACCGGCGATCTGTACCGGCAGCACGGTGGCGCGGAATTCCGGCAACCAGTGCACAGCCAGCGTGCCGCCGGCCAATGGCACCGCCATGGCCACGCTCACCAGCCCGAGCCGGTTGTCGTCCTCGTCCTCGACCAGCCGGCGATAGTCGCGCGCCGCTGCGACATCGGTCGGATTGATGCGGTCGGCGCGGCCCCAGACGCTGGTCTGGCGGCCCGCCGACGCGGCCAACCCGCCCGCCGTCAGTCGCAACTGGGCCTCGCGTACGTCGCCCGTCACCTGCCCGGTGCCATCCGGATTGACCCCTGCCCAGCCTTCGAGGCGCAGTGTCGCGCCGTCGCCCAGCCCCTGGCGGACACGCAGCCACAGCTCGGCAGCGGCCTCCATGCCCGCGTCGGTACCGGTGCGGTCGCTGCTCCAGGCGCTGGCCCGTCCCGAAAGATCGATCGTCGGCGCGGCCAGGCCCGGCGCTGCCAGCGCAGCGCTCGCCAGCAGCGCCAGCGCCCGCTTCACGATTGCAGCGCCTCGGGCGCCAGTTCGGAATCGGCAACCGCAGCATTGATCCGGAACTGGCTGAACGCCAGTATCGACACGCCGCTGCTGCGCAGGTTGCGCATTGTCAGGCGCATCGGCTGCAACTTGCCTTTGCCGGCATCCAGAACGCTGATGTCCTCGGCCAGCAGCGATTTCACAGGTGCGCCGGCCTGATCGTGGAAATCGACGCGCAGCGTTGCGGCATCGACCTCGCGCAGCCAAGTCGTGCGCTTGCCATAGCCGGTATCGCTGGCCACGCGCGCCGTTGCCGGCAGGCTTTCAACCCGGATCGCGCGTACATTTCCCAGCGTTTCGCGCGCGACCGTCCGGTGGTGCCAATCACCGACCTTGTGGCCGATGATGTCACCGAGAGAGAATTCCGACCCCACCCAGGGATCGGCGCGATTGGACGACACCAGCCGCCGCACGCGCCGCAAGGCCGGCAGGAAGATCCACAGGTCATCGCTGCTGCCCTGCCGTTCGATCGTCAGCGTTGCGACGCCGCGCATATCGGCGGGTGTATTGAAACGCAGCAGCCGCGCCGTGCCGCGGCCGCCCTCGATCAGCTTGGTCGCGCCTGCCAGCGCGCGTGCCTGCCGCACATCGGGGCGCGGCTGATGGATCAGGGTGGCGGCAAAGCGCGCGGCGGCAAAGCGCGTGGCTTCATACGCGGTGGTCATCAACGCCAGCGCCGGATCGTCTGCGGCCAAGGCGGGCCGGGCTGATCCCAGCCGCATAAGGCCAACCCCGGCAAGGCCGGCGGCGAACTGGCGGCGCGAAAGCGGGCATAAGCTGGTGGGCGGCATGGCGGGTTCTCCGATCCTGCCGCCGTCTTGCACCGCAACGCTGCACCCGCGCCGTGAAGTGCTTCACACCCGCAACAATTGACCAGCGGTTGTCGTTGCGCCTAGCTCTGACGTTGTGGTGGCACCCGATCTTGCGCTGATACTGCAACAAGCCCTCGCTGCCGGCGCCGCAGGCCTTCGCCACGTCGCCATTCCGCAAGGCACGGTTTTCCTGCAGGAAGCGGGGCACGGCGATGTCGCCTGGCTGCTGGTCGAAGGACGGGCGCGGATCTTCAGGGTGTCGCGCGACGGCAATCTGGTGGTGCTTGCCCACCGCCTGCCTGGCGAATTGATCGGCGAGCTGGCGGTCATCGATGGCGGGCCGCGATCGGGGTCGGCAGTAGCGCTGGAACCGGTGACGGCCATCTGCATCGAGGCGACGCGATTTGCCCGCCTGATGACCGAAAGCGGCGCGTTCGCGCATGGCGTGGCGCTGCAACTTGCCGCGCGCCTGCGCGAAACCAGCGATCGCACCTTTGCAATGGCCGCCGCCCCGATCCCGGCCCGCGTTGCGGCAGAGCTTTTGCGGCTTGCGCAGCCTGGCACGGCGCCAGGGGAAGCGGTAATTGCGGCCCCGCCGAGCATCACCGAGCTTTCGGTGCGCGTTCACGCCACGCGGGAATCGGTATCCAAGGCGTTCAGCCGCTGGCGCAGCGACGGGATCATCCGCAGCGATGGCCCCGTGCTGGTGATCGCCGATCCGGCAGCGTTGTCCGACCTGCTCGATTTCTAGGCGTGGTCGCTGCGACGCTAGCGCAGGTCGACCGTCGACGATGCCAACCCCTGCTGCAGGCGGGCGATATGCAGCGCCACGACCGGGTGGTCGCTGGCCAGCGCCTTCATCGCCGCCAGCGCTGCGAGCGGGCGCGTCGGAACCAGCGCCAGCGCATCGACATAGGCGCCGCGGTCGAGCCCCGCCGGCGCCAGTGTGAGCACCGCCAGCGGATCGGTGACCCCGCGCAGCATCAGGCTGCCCACCGGCATCCAGTCCTCGCGCCCGCCGCTGGCATCCTCGTAATCGCCGCCGGCAGCGGCAAGGGTTGCTGCCGATACGCAGACACGCGTGCCCAGGGCCTTGTTTGCCTGTTCCAGCCGTGCGCCGATGTTCATGACCGGCCCGTGTGCCGTATAGTCGAGCCGTTCACGGCCACCGAAATTGCCCACCAGCGCGGTGCCGAAATGCACGCCGATCCGCGTGGCGCCCGGCCGCACTGCGGCATTGTCGCAGCGGAATGCCTCGGCGGCGGCATCGATGGCGCGCGCGCAGGCGCAGGCCCGGGCAGCAGCATCGGGCTGATCGAGCGGCGCGCCGAAGATCGCGTGGATGCTGTCACCGACGATCTTGTCGATTGTGCCGCCATGGCGGATCACGATTTCGCTGAGCAGTTCGAGATACGCATTGAGCAGCGTTTCGCCTTCGGCCGGGGTTATCCGCTCCATCAGTGCCGTAAAGCCGCCAAGATCGGTGAACAGCACACCGATCGCGCGCGGCGTTGCGCCGGCGGTCACCCGTTCCGGATGCTGCAGCAATTGTGCAACGATATCGGGGGCGAGGAACTGTTCGAACGTCGATTGCACCAGCTGTGACTGACGTCGGCTGGCCTGCAGCCCCTGCGCACCGCCGATGGCGAGGCCGACACCAAGCGCGAGGCCGGCAGCAACGATGTTGGCCAGCCAGAAAGCGCCGGCAAAGGCGGCAAAGCCGGCCAGCCCGAGGACCACAAGCGAAGCTGCCACAAGGGCAATACGCGCCAGGATCGGCATCCGCACCCAACCCAGCGCCAAGCCCGCTGCCGCGGCCAACCCGGCGAGCAGAAAATCACCCCAGATCGAAGTGAACGGCGCATCGCCGGCCCCCGACATGGCCCGCAACTGATAGGCGTGGATGGAAACACCGGGCGTGCCCGCGGCATCGCCATTGTCGAGCACCCTGAGCGCAGTCTGGTGTCGATCCGTGCCAGCCGCCGTCGCACCGATGAGGACGATCCGGCCCTTGAACACCGACGGGTCGACATCTCCGGCCAGCAGCGATCGCGCCGGCACCCGTGCAAAAGGCAGGGAGCCATCTGTGGTCAACGGAACCCCAAACCGGTCGATCGGGCGTATTGCCGTGGTCATGCCAGATTGCCTCGCCAGCAGCGCCGCAAAGCTGGCATCCGCCGGCCGCGCCACGCGGCGCACCACGCCATCGACGGCGTCGCCTTGCAGCAGGGGTAGCCGTCGCGGCTGGCGGCCGAGCATTCCCGCCTCGAAGACGCTCACAACCTCGCCACTGGCAGCCAGCGCCACCGGCGCCTGCACCTGCGCCACGACCGCAGCAAGCCGGCCATCGCTTGCCGGCGTCGTCGGCTGGTCGAGCAGAACGTCAAGGCCGATCGCGCGCGGTTTCCCCGCATCGATGCGCGCGACCATGGTCGCCAGAGCCTGTCTATCGATCGGAGATCGCGTCGGCAGTGCTGCCAGGCTGGCGTCGTCGAACGCAACGATCACGATATCGCTGGCCATCGGCACCTTCGGCGTCAACCGCGCCACGCGCTGGTCGGCGATCAGGTTCTCCAGCCCGGTGAGCGGCGGCAGCTGCGCCAGCGCCACGCCGGTTGCCGCGCCCGCCAGTATCCCGTAGCTTGCCTTGCGTCGGGCTGAGAGCAACGACTTTCCAGTCTGCGGTTTCGCCAAGCCATTCGGAAAGGACAGTCGTGCCTTGCCTATCTGCCAAGATTACGGTTCTCCTTGGGCTGTCAATCACTTTGGCAAGCACGCCGGTGCTGGCCGACGTACTTGTGCTGCAATCATCGGCCAGCGCTGGCCCCGCCGGTGCCATCATCCGCAGCGGCGCATCGCGTGATGTTCCTGTCGGCGCCCGCATGGTGCTGTTGCATGCGGATGGCCAGACGCAGGTCGTCGTTGGTCCCGAACGCTATCTTGCGCCTGCTGCGGTCGGCGGCGACGTGTCGTTGCTTGACGCCTATGTGGCGATGTTCCGCACCCGGCAGGATCCGCTTCGCCTAGGCGGCGTCCGCGCCGACAGTGTCGCCGCATGTCGCAGCGCCAATGCCAACCCCTGGATCGCAATTGCCGAAACCTGGGACATGGGTTGCCGCCGCGATGCGCTTGCCCGGCTCGATGCGACTTTGGCCGTGCAAAAATAGCGCAGGGCGCTCGTTCCGCGATTTCCCCATGTCGCAACGGAAGAGCCTGTGGTTCGCGAAGTTCGACCGCCCGAACATTGCCGCCCTGTCGCGCCTGAGCCGGAACGGTGGGCTAAAACAGCTGCAATTGGTGCCCCTGGCCGGACTCGAACCAGCACGGATTTCTCCATCCGATTTTGAGTCGGACGCGTCTACCATTTCACCACAGGGGCAGTGACTGACGCGCCTAGCGCATCGGCGCGCCGGCTTCAACCTGCTGGCGATCGGCAGCCGCAACAACAGCATGCACCGGCGACTGGTGCAAAAATGACACGGCTGCAATGCAACCGTCATCGAACCGTCTTCGTGCGGCAATATTGCGCTACGCCCGGCGCAGGTTTTTCGCCATGAGGGCGCATCATCAACCTGCGCAATCGAGGGGGCTCCCATGCGTGCAATCGTTCTTGCCGGTGCTTCGGCACTGGCCTTTGTTGCTGTGTCCGCGGCGGCACAGACTGCGGAAAATACGACAGTTCCGGCAACTAAGGCGGTTGCTGCCGCCACCGCCGATGAAGGCGAAATGGTCATCGTCACCGGTTCGCGCATCGCCCGCGCCAACCTCGATTCGACCGTGCCGGTCACAACGCTGAGCCGCGCCGAACTGACCATCAACGGCGAAGTCAACATCGGTGACCAGCTTTCGCAGCTGCCGTCCTTCCGGAACACCTTCAGCTCGCAGAATTCGGGCGCCAACATCGGCACCGCGGGCCTCAACATCCTCGATCTGCGCGGGCAAGGCACCGCCCGCACGCTCGTGCTGCAGAACGGCCGCCGCCATGTCACGTCGCAGCCGGGCACCAGCACGGTCGACACCAGCACGATCCCCAATGCGCTGGTCGAGCGCGTCGATGTCGTGACCGGCGCCAATTCGGCGGTCTATGGCTCGGACGCCGTCGCCGGCGTCGTCAACTTCATCACCAAGAAGGATTTCGACGGCATCGCGCTCGACGGCCAGACCGGCATTTCGTCACGCGGCGATCGCCCGACCTATTTCCTGTCCGGCACCTATGGCAAGAATTTCAATGACGGCCGCGGCAATGTTGCCGTCAATGTCGAATATTCCCAGCAGAACCCGCTGTATTACAGCCAGCGCGAGGATTTCGCCGGCGCACTTGGCGGCCGCGCGCAGTTCCAGCTGACCCAGGACACATCGGTCTCAGGGCCCAACCGCACGCCCGAGCCTGCGGCGGGCGACGGCATTTTCGA
Organism: Sphingomonadales bacterium; assembly: GCA_038326915.1. Taxonomy (GTDB): domain Bacteria; phylum Pseudomonadota; class Alphaproteobacteria; order Sphingomonadales; family Sphingomonadaceae; genus Sandarakinorhabdus. Next base: position 2,353 of record JBBQKM010000027.1, on the reverse strand, counting down.
CACCACCTTCACGCGCAACATCAAGAACATCGGCATCTCGACCGGCGGCGCCATCACCTCGGCTTGCCCGGCGCCGACGGCGACCAACGCCGCGCGCGTCGCGCTCAACTGCTCGGGGCTGTTCACCAGCACCGGCGCCCAGCTCGGCAACGTGTTCGTGTTCCAGCCCGATGGCTCGCTGGTCAAGAACGTCGTCGACGTCGATTTCCGCCCCTTCGGATCGGGCAACGGCGTCGGCGGCCAGGGTTCGACGCTGCGCGAAGTCGGCCAGCTGTCGACTGGCACGACGCGCTATGCCGGCAATATCCTCGCACGCTATGAATTCGATCCCGCCTTCACGGTCTTCACCGAAGCCAAGTTCGTGATGACCAAGTCGCAGCAGGAAGGCCAGCCGACCTTTTCATCGGGCGCGCTCAACCCGACGTTCAGCATCAACAATCCGTTCCTGACGACGCAGGCGCGCAGCACGCTCGTTACCCTGCTGGCGCCGGGCGCCACCGGTTTCGGCATCCAGCGCTTCAACATCGATTTTGCCGGCCGTGGCGAAGATCACAGCCGCGACCTGTATCGCATCGTGATCGGCGCCGAAGGCAGTTTCCTCGACACCTGGCGCTATGAGATCGCGGCCAACTATGGCCGCGTCGACACTTATTACGAAACTCGCGGCAACGTGAACCTCGCCAAGTTCACCAATTCGGTCAACGCGGTGCGCAACACCGCCGGCAACATCGTTTGCAGCATCAACACCGACGCCAATCCCGCCAACGACGATGCCGCCTGCGTGCCGGTCAATCTGTTCGGCCTCGGCGCACCGAGCCAGGATGCGCTGAACTATTTCGGCTATACGTCGTCGCGCAAGCAGAACTCCGAACAATATGACATCATGGGCTATGTTTCGGGCGATTCCGAAAAATGGTTCAGCCTGCCCGGCGGCCCGGTCGCGTTTTCGATCGGCGGCGAATACCGGCGTGAAACCTCCTATTCGGAATTCGATGCCTTCACCCGCAATGGTGGCACCTTCCTCAACTCGATCGCCATCTTCGATCCGCCGGCGCTGGAGGTAAAGGAAGCCTTTGGCGAGCTTCGCCTGCCGCTGATCAAGGACGTCTTCCTGCTGAAGGAACTGACCGTCGAGGGCGCGGCGCGCATTTCCGACTATAATACCGGCAACACGGGTTCGACCTTTGCCTGGAATGCCGGCGTCACCTGGTCGCCGGTCAGCGACCTGCGCTTCCGTGCCGGCTATGGCCGCGCCGTTCGCGCGCCGACGCAGAACAACCTGTTCGCCTCGCAAAGCCAGACCTTCCTCAACGGCCTTGTCGACCCTTGCGGCCAGCAGAACATCAACAACAACCCCAACCGCGTCGCCAATTGCGCCGCCGCGGGCGTGCCGACAACGCAGACCTTCAACGGCATCACCGAACCGTTCACCAACCGTCCGGCCTCGGGGATTTCGGGTCTCAACGGTGGCAACCCGCTGCTCGAGGAAGAAGTTTCGAACAGCTACACGATCGGCGGCGTGTTCACGCCCAGCTTCATCCCGGGGCTGGCGCTCACGGTCGATTACTACAATATCGAACTGAAGAACGCGATCAACACCGTCGTCGCGCAGACGGTCATCAACCAGTGCTATGACAGCCCGGATGGCATCGACAACAGCTTCTGCCAGGCCATCACGCGCAATCCCAACGGCACCTTCGCCGGCCAGCAGAACGTCCTCCATGCCGGTAGCCAGGTCGATTTCCCCACGACGGGCTCGTCGTTCACCCAGGGTCCGTTCAACTATGCCAAGCAAAAGACGTCGGGCATCGATTTCGATCTGACCTACAACACAACCTTCGGTGGCGGCGACTGGCGCTTCGGCACCCGCGCCATCGTTTCGTACCTCATCGAGCGTAATGAATTCACCTCGATCACCGAACCCGGTCGCATCACCCAGGAAAAGCAGTCGCTGGGCGATCCGGAATGGCAGGGCCAGCTGCGGCTCAACCTGGGCTACAAGGCGTTCGATGCCAGCGTGAACATCCGCTACATCGGCAAAATGACGGTCGCCGCTGGCTTCGATGCGCAGAACAGCGTCCAGGGCCGCCCGCCGACCAATGCCGACCAGTTCCCGCGCGTATTCTACCCAAATGCGGCCTATGCCGACTTCCGGTTCCAGTACAAGCTGTCCGAAGGCAAGCGCCTGTATGTCGGCGTCGACAATGCCTTCGACAAGCTGCCACCGTTTGACCTGCTCGGCCTGACCGACAGCGCCATCTACAGCAACACCGGCCGCTTCTTCTATGGCGGTTTCTCGGTCAAATACTGATCGCCTGACCAGCCTTGCCAGCGTTTGGGGGGCGGGCGCAAG